>DYKW01000166.1 GCA_020722405.1 Anaerolinea thermophila | reverse complement strand
TGACTACCCAACCACCCAACCGGCCGACCACCCGACTACCAAACTACGCGACTAAATGACTACCCGACCACCAAAGTTTTGGAGGGTCCCAAAGATTCAAGAAGATACGAACCCTGCGATGCAAGAAACACACCGTACAAACCCCTTGTTCGCCGGTATCGAAGCCGGCGGCACCAAATTTGTCTGCGCAGCCGGCAGCGGCCCAGATGACCTGCGTGCCGAAGTGCAATTCCCAACCACCACCCCGCAAGAAACCCTGGGACGCGTAGTGGATTTTTTGCACAACGTACAACGCGCGCATGGCCCGCTGACCGCTATCGGCGTGGCCGCCTTTGGCCCGCTAGACCCCAACCCGGCCTCGCCCACCTTTGGGTACATCACCAGCACCCCGAAGTCCGGCTGGGCACACACCGACTTTGTCGGCGCGTTGCGTCAGCACTTCGACCTACCCATCGCCTTCGACACCGACGTCAACGGGGCGGCATTGGGTGAGTGGCGCTGGGGCGCCGCCCAGGGGTTGGACACCTTCATCTACCTGACCATCGGAACCGGCATCGGCGGGGGCGGCATGGTGCGCGGTCACCTGCTGCACGGTCTGATTCACCCCGAAATGGGGCATATCCGCATTGCACAACAAGACTCCTTCGCCGGGATTTGCCCCTATCACGGCAATTGCCTGGAGGGCCTGGCCGCCGGGCCGGCCATCGAGCACCGTTGGGGAGAGAAAGCCGAAAATCTGCCGCCCGAGCATCCCGCCTGGGATGTCGAAGCAGACTACTTGGCGCAGGCGTTGCACACCTTCATTTGCACGCTCTCGCCACAGCGCATCATCCTGGGCGGCGGGGTAATGAACCAGCGCCATCTCTTCCCGCGCATCCGTCAGCGTGTGCAACACTCGCTCAACGGTTATGTGCAATCCCCGGCCATTCTGCGCGCCATCGACCAATACATCGTTCCCCCCGCGTTGGGCAAGCGCGCCGGCGTGCTAGGTGCCATGGCCCTAGCAGAGAGCACCGTGAGTTAACGTGCGTGCGAACCGCAACCTCCACGGAAAAACGCCGCTTTCGCCGATCGCACCGGTGCGCTCATCCGTCCTGCCGATGCAAGGAACAGTGGAGGAGACCCAACGCAGAAGCGCCCACCTGCAACGCAAGGCCAAAAGACTCGGCCTCACCTTTTCCGTACTGGCCCCAAGGCTATTTCTTGAAACCGAGTAACGATGACCCTGAATTTTCAAACAACCTCCCCACTCGACCAAGCCACCTACAGCCTACAACGGCTGCTCCCACACTTGGAATACCGTCTGCAAGCACAAATCGACGCCCACCCACAGCATTGGGCTGTATTCCGCACCCGCCTGGAGCAACATTTCCCGCGTCTGTTTGAAAACTTACTCACGCTCTATGGCAACCAATACGACTTCTTCTACTACCTGGAAGAACTCCTGGTCAGTATGGCGCAAGCCTGGTTCGAGCGTCCAGGTGCACTCCGCCGCCTGGATGCCGAACGGGAGACCAATCCGGCATGGTTTCAAACGCAGCGCATGGTGGCGGGTGTGTGTTACGTGGATTTATTTGCCGGTGATCTGAATACACTGCGAGAGAAAATCCCTTACTTTCAAGAACTCGGCCTGACCTTTTTGCACCTCATGCCACCCTTCGAAACCCGCCCTGGGGAAAACGACGGTGGCTACGCGGTGAGCGATTATCGGCAGGTGGACTCTCGCCTGGGCAGCATCGAAGATTTACGTGCTCTGGCCGAAGACTTACGGCAAGCCAATATCAACCTGATCTTAGATTTTGTACTCAACCACACCGCCGATGACCATCCCTGGGCAAAAAAGGCGCTGGCCGGAGACCCACACTATCGCCAGTATTACTGGCTGTTTCCCGACCGCACCATCCCTGACCAATACGAACAACACCTGCGCGAGATTTTCCCCGAAGAACATCCCGGCGCTTTCTCTCCACTACCAGAAGACGCCGCCAGCCCAGGCTGGGTATGGACAACTTTCCATACCTATCAGTGGGATTTGAACTACAGTCACATGGCGACCTTCAATCAGATGGCCGCCGAAATGCTCTTCCTCGCCAACCTGGGGACAGATGTGCTGCGTTTCGATGCCCTGGCTTTCATCTGGAAACAAATGGGCACCAGTTGCGAGAACCTGCCTCAGGCGCACACCCTGATTCGCGCTTTCAACGCGGTGGCACGCATTGCTGCCCCTGGCCTGCTCTTTCTCTCCGAGGCAATTGTCCACCCTGACGAAGTGATGCGTTACATTGCGCCGGAGGAATGTCAACTTTCCTATAATCCCCTGTCGATGGCCTTGCTGTGGAACACACTGGCAACCCGTGAGGTGAACCTGTTCGAACAGGCGCTGAGAGAACGCCAGGCGTTACCGCCCGGTACAGCCTGGGTCAATTACGTGCGCTGCCACGATGATATCGGCTGGACTTTTTCCGACGAAGATGCCGCTCACCTGGGAATCAACGGCTACGACCACCGCCAATTCCTGAACGCTTTTTACACTGGCCGCTTCCCCGGCAGTTTTGCCCGCGGCCTGCCTTTCCAGGAGAACCCCAAAACCGGCGACAGCCGCATCAGCGGGACGTGCGCTTCACTGGCCGGACTGGAAAAAGCCCTGCAAGAAGAAGGCCCGCAGGAGGTTGCACTCGCCATCCGGCGCATTCTCCTGATTCATGGCATCATCCTGACGGTTGGCGGTATTCCCTTGATTTACCTGGGCGATGAGGTCGCCACCCTGAATGACTACTCCTTTGCCGATGATCCCGCCAAAGCCGATGATTCGCGCTGGGTGCACCGGGTGCAGACAAACTGGGAGCGCCTCACCCACCGTCATAACGCGGACACCCTGGAGGGGCGCGTGTTCCAGGGGTTGCAGCACCTCCTTCAGGTTCGCCGGGACACCCTTGCGCTGGCCGGTAACCATTTGCAAGTCATTCCCACGGACAATTCGCATGTTCTGGGTTTTGTCCGTCGCAATGCAGGCTCGCAAGCGTTAGTGTTCGCCAATTTCAGCGAACACCCTCAAACGCTGGATGGGGATGTCCTGCGCCGTTATGGGCTGGCAACCCACTTTGTAGATGCTTTGTCGGGAGAGACATTCTCATCTTCCGATGCAATTTCATTGGCGCCTTTGCAATTGCGTATTCTGCATCAAACCGGCGCACGTCAAGGAGCAAACGATTAGTACCAGAATGCTGACCATTAGCGGGATTCTGATTTTTCCCGGCGGGGGCATTAAAGCCGTCTCGAAACTACTGACAACAATCGTCCATCCAAAATAAATGAAGCCACCCGCCAATTGGCGGGTGGCTTCAAACACACGGGAGAGACACGACACCATCAATGGGTTTCGGCCATTTCATGAGAGGTATGCAATACAGACACTTCCATATTCTGGGATGCCCGCCATTGCTCACTCAAGGAGCGCATTTCCTCTTCCTGGCTAATCCGAGAAGAGAGCAT
>DYKW01000165.1 GCA_020722405.1 Anaerolinea thermophila | reverse complement strand
CCAGGAATGGAAAGGAGCGACAGGCAAAAGCACTGTGTACCGGTTGATCTTATAACCTGATGTTAGGGTATTTTATTATGGGAAGCCGCCCTGCAGGGTGGGTGTAATATAGTGTTCGGGAACAGGGGAGAACAGGCTTACATACCGGCATGGGATCCAGCCGGAAAGGGCGGCTCCATCTTTTGTTTTCCACGAAATTTGGCACCGATTCCCGTACACCGCGAGGACAATGACTCGTGTATCGCGCAAAACAACGATCCAATTCCGCTGCGCGGCGTCGGGTGAATCGCTCACCCAAACGTCCCCTGTTGTGACCCCCTCGGCGGGGAGCGGGGTGGTTGTGGGCGTAAAGGTCGTTGTGGGGGTGGGGGTGCGCGTGGGCGTAAAGGTGATGGTGGGCGGCGGCGTGCCGGTGGGCGGCGGCGTGCCGGTGGGCGTCAGTGTGCTTGTGGCGGTCAGCGTGGGAGTGGCTGTCAGTGTACTGGTCGCGGTGGGCGTATATGTCATGGTGGAGTTGGGGGGAGGAAATGCGATGGGGTACAACGCCACGGTAAATTGCAGGTAGAAACAAGCCAAGGCGAGGAACAGGATCATGCCGGCACCAGCCAAGCCATAGAAGATTTTTTGTCCGCGTGTCATGGCGCGGGCGGGCTGCTCCCCGGTGAGGGAAATGACCAGTTCCGCCAGACCCGGTTGGAGGTTGGGAAGCAGCGCCGGGTCCCCGTTGTAATCGCGCAAACTATTGGCATATCGCACATGCAGGTCGGAAATATAGGCGCGCACGGCGGCATGGAAACCCTCCGTCTCCACGCCGTCAATCACCACTGCCACGTAAGCATACTTTCCGCTCTCGATAATGATGGTTAGATCGCCGTATTGAATCTGGTCCAGCCCATCCGCAGCATTCCCATCTTTGATGAAGGCGTCGTTCGCGAAGTCACGGATGGCGGTCAGCATTGCCCCGATCAAGTCTGAATCCTGAATCTGTTCGCTGCCGGGATGGCTGTGCGCCAGCAACAACCCCGAGCCGCGCTGGATGAGGAAAACTTCCTTAAGTTCGAAGGGCAGGGCGTTGCGCAGCGCCAGTTCCGCATCCGAGACACCCTTCAGCCGCGCCATCAGACGGTTAAAAAAGCCGCTCGGGCCAAAAGATGCTTTCAAACGCCGGTCTATGTTCCGTTGGAATTCCTTTACGAATTCTGCGATGGCGTGTTGGACGGTCTCCCCGATGATGGGATACAGCGCATCCACCACGTCCTGGCGCGAATCGCGGATCTGCACGCGGATCGCCTCGCCCATCACGGGTCCAAGCGCTTCTGCCATTTCATCGGGGGAGTCGTGAATGGTGCGGCGCACGAGGCTGGTCATGATCGGGTTGAGGCGTTCCACGATCCCCTCGGCATCCTCCTGCGCCTTGCGTTGAAGTAATGCCATCTCTTTACGCAAGTCGGCGCTTTGGGATTTGAAATCAATGGATTGATCCGCCAAACCTCGAATGCGCTCCTGTACGGCGTTCAGTTGGATGAGCAGATCCTCGATCTGGGTCTTAACCGTCCCATCCCGCGACTGCCATTGAATGCGGAGCTCATTGACCTGCCGCTCCAGTGCATCCAGCCGCGCAATATCCCGGTCCATGATGATGGAGCGAAGCGAGGCAATCAGTTCTTCGGATTCGCGGTCAGGCGTTTTGGAGTTGGGCAACATGCTCATATCATGTCAACTTAACATCATGCGACGCATCGGAATGCATCGCATGATGTGGGGCGGGTTTGAAGCCTGTCTGCTCTTAAGATGCGGCCTACTCACCCTGCAAGCGGCGGGCTAGTTCGGCGAGGAGTTGGGTCATTTCGCGGCGTGAGACCTTTTGATCGCCGAGCGCATTGCCGAGGGCGAGCAATTCATCCCGCAAGGCGTCATCACGCTGGGAGGTTTCCTGTTGTAAGTGTTCGATGCGCGCGCTTTGTTCCATATTCAACGCTTCGATACGGGAGGAAAGTTCCTGTTGGGTCTTCTTCAATTCGGCGTTGGAATCGGCTGTCAGCGTGTCGATCCGCTCGGATAGCGCTCGCTGGGCAGAGCGGAGTTTCTCGATCTGGTCTTTCTCCTGTTGGTCCACCCGCTCGGTTAATGATTGCTTGATGGATTGGCTCTCCGCCTGTAGTTTCGCCGCCTGGCGATCAGTATATTCCAGCGCATCTTTGCGCAACGCTTCCAACCGCGAGGAAAACGATTTGTCCAATTCGGCAAAACGCGACTCCACCAGGCTGGTTAACTCGCGCCGCAGATCTGTAATCAGGTTTTCCAATCCTGCGAGGCGGTTCTCCAACGACTTGGTCTGCTTGCCGAAGAGCAGATCGCGCACGCGTTCCAGCTCGTTGGTCATCGCGGCTTCGGTCGGGAGTGAAGCGGGTTGGGCTCCGACAACATCCCCGCCGTCGCCTTCAACGTTACTGGGCGGCTCATCTTCAACGATTTCCATTATTGGTTGTTTTTTTGAAGAACGATTGAACATGATGGCATGTCTCCATTAGTGTAGGACAATCCGAAAAATATTTTACCACGATGCGTACAGGATCGCACGGATTTTCACGGAGAAAACCTAAAAATCCGGCTCTCCAGAAATTACCATTGAATCAAAAATCCGTGCTTTTTCCGTGTTTTCCGTGAAGATTGTACTGAGCCTGCTTGTCCCCGTAAGGGGAGCGAAGTATCCGTGTACCAAAAAGTTTTAACCACGCCAATTCCCAATGAGCCATAAAATCAAACTGATTA
This sequence comes from Anaerolinea thermophila, assembly GCA_020722405.1. Lineage (GTDB taxonomy): Bacteria > Chloroflexota > Anaerolineae > Anaerolineales > DRKV01 > DRKV01. Next base: position 782 of record DYKW01000165.1, on the reverse strand, counting down.
AGCGGCGTGCTTTTGGGTACACCAACTTCGACCATTTCCGTTTACGTATCCTGGTCGAGTGTGCTCCTGGCCCCACTTAATCCCAAAGAGCCTAAAAAAGCAATCTCCCGAGGCTCATCTGTAAAGAGTGTGCAACGTGACAGTCACTTCGGAAGTGACTGTCACGTTGTCGCACAGATTCTACACATGAGCCTCTCCCGATTGGCATCATACCCTCCCAAAAGGGAAAACAAAGACTTCTAAATGTCTTTGGCAAAACATTTAGAAGTCTTGGGGAAAACATTTAGAAGTGTTTACGCCTTCTCGAACTCGATGGCGTCCAGCGCTTTCTTGAATTCCTTGCCCGCGTTGAAACGGGGCAAAACGCCTTTGATACTGCTGGCGCGCACCTCTGCCACAGTCTCCGAGCCTTCGGAATCGCCCCTCCGCCAGAAATTACCGAAATCACCCATATCCGCGCCGTGCCCGATGAATCCATTGCGCTCACGGTGGACGTTTCATCGGTTTGGGAGGCCAAGATGTCTGCTATCCGCTGTCACCGCACGCAGTCCGGCGAGTCGCCCATCCTGGGCGCGCCCGAAGCGCGGCAGCGTCTCTTCTTCGACGTGGAGCATTTCTGCCTGGCGGACTCCCATCCCGCACAAAATGGAATAAAATTCGATTTACTGGATTGGTTGAAAAACTAAATTGCCCTCTCTCGCCAAACGCCCCATTCGCAAACTGCCGCTGGCTCGCTCTACCCGCGCCTACGCTTTCGCCCTGACTCTTCTTCCCCTGCCGCC
>DYKW01000164.1 GCA_020722405.1 Anaerolinea thermophila | reverse complement strand
TCACGCATTGGTCTCGTTAATTCGGGTTTGTGATGTTTCGTCACTTATGATTTTAGAAACCAGCTGATTGTCTTCATGATGCCGGACTCAAAGTTCTCTTGTGGTACATAACCTAGCTCAGTATGAGCCTTATTAGCGTCGATGGCGTAACGTCTGTCGTGGCCGGGGCGGTCTTTGACGTAGGTTATTAGCGTTTCGGTCTTCTGGCCTTGGCTTGCCGGGGCGTCGGGGAAGCGGGCGGCGAGGTTCGGGTCTTTCGCAAAAGCGTCGTCAATGAGCTTGCAAAGCAGCTTGACGATGTTGATGTTGGCCCATTCGTTGTTGCCGCCGATGTTGTAGACCTCGCCCACCACGCCCTTGTCCAGGATCAGCTCGATGCCGCGCACGTGATCTTCCACGTACAGCCAGTCGCGGATGTTCATGCCGTCGCCGTAGATGGGCAGCGGCTTGCCCTGCAGGATGTTGGTGATGCAGAGCGGGATAAGCTTTTCCGGGAAGTGGTAGGGGCCGTAGTTGTTGGAGCAGTTGCTGGTGGTGACCTTCAGGCCGTAGGTGTGGTGGTAGGCGCGCACCAGGTGATCTGAGGCCGCCTTGCTGGCGGAGTACGGGGAATTGGGGGCGTAGGGGGTGGTCTCGGTGAATGCGGGGTCGTCGGCTTCAAGTGAGCCGTACACCTCGTCGGTGCTGACGTGGTGGAAGCGGTGGTTGTCCAGACGGGTGGACTCATCGTCCATCCACACTTTCTTGGCGGCCTTGAGCAGGTTGTGGGTGCCAATGATGTTGGTTTCGATGAAGGCGTCCGGGCCGAGGATGGAGCGGTCCACATGGCTTTCCGCGGCGAAGTGGACGAGGGTGTCGATCTTCTCGCCGCGCAGCAGGTCTTCGACCCGGGCCTGGTCGCGGATGTCACCGTGCACGAAGCGGAAGTTGGGGTTGTCCCTGACCGGGTTGAGGTTGTCGAGCTTGCCCGCGTAGGTCAAGGCGTCCAGCACCACTACGCGGTCATTTGGGTGGTGTTTCATCCAGTAGTGGACAAAGTTGCAGCCGATGAAGCCGGCACCGCCGGTGACGAGGAGATTGCGGGTGGTCATGCGTTCATTCTGTGTTCGTTAAGCATGGAGCGGAGTTGGGTGCGCCAGTGGGCCGGTGCAGTGATGCCGAGAGCCTGCCAGGTGGCGGTCTTTTCCAGTACGCTGAGGCTGGGACGGCGCGCCGGGGTAGGATAGTCCTTGGTGCGGATGGGGCGGATGATCGTGTCACGCTCCAGCAGGCCGAGGGCGCGGGCTTCATCAAAGATGGCGCAAGCGAAGTCGTACCAGCTCGCGACGCCGGCATCGGTCCAGTGGTGAATGCCGTGCAGGTTCAGGGCGATGGCCTGCCAGAGGGCCTGGGCCAGGCCGTGCGCCCAGGTGGGGCTGCCGATTTGATCAGCAACGATGCCGAGCTGGTCGCGCTCAGACATCAGGCGCAGCATGGTCTTTACGAAGTTGTGGCCATGGGTCGAATAGACCCAGGCGGTGCGGAGGATCAGTGCATGGTCGCCGAGCACGGTGCGGACGCCCTGTTCCCCGGCAAGCTTGCTTGCACCATAGACTCCGAGGGGGGCGGTCGCGTCGCCAGGCTGGTAGGGATGTCCTCGTTCGCCATTGAAGACGAAGTCGGTGGAAACATGGGCCATGCGGGCACCGACTGCACGGGCAGCCTCCGCGAGATGGCGTACGCCATGTTCATTGACGGCATGCGCGCGTTCGGGCTCGCTTTCGGCCTTGTCCACGGCGGTGTAGGCGGCGGCGTTGATGATCCAGTGAGGCTGGGCAGCCTGTAGCTTGTCCATCACGGCTTGTGCGTCCGTTATGTCCAGCTCGGCGCTGGTCATGGGGTGCAGTTCTACGCTTGCCGGGCAGCTGCGCTGAAGTTCCCAGCCGAGCTGGCCACCTGCGCCAGTGACGAGTACGCGGAGGCTCATGCGTAGGCCTTAGCCTCTTTGAGCCATGCACCTTTGCTGTCCTTGGCGGAGAGCACGGGCGCTTCGATGTCGCCCATAGGCCATGCAATGCCGATGTCTGGGTCGTTCCAGCGGATGCATCGGTCATCTTCGGGGGCGTAGTAGTCGGTGCACTTGTAGAGGAAATCCGCCGTCTCCGAGAGAACGAGGAAGCCGTGGGCGAAACCGGGCGGCACCCAGAGCATGCGGTGGTTATCGGAGCTCAGATGAACGCCGGCCCACTGGCCGAAGGTCGGAGAGCTCTTACGGATGTCGACGGCGACATCAAAGACTTCGCCCTCGGTCACTCGCACGAGTTTCCCTTGCGGGTGAATCATCTGGTAATGCAGGCCGCGAAGGATACCGCGCGAGGAGCGGCTGTGGTTGTCCTGCACGAACTCGAGGTTCAGGCCGATGTCTGCGAAGGTCTTGCGGTTCCAGCTTTCAAGGAAGAAGCCGCGATGATCGCCGAACACCTTGGGTTCGAGGATCAGGACGTCGGGGATGGCGGCGGGGATGACCTTCATGCTATCACTCGTTCATTGAGGATCTTGAGCAGGTATTGGCCGTAACCGTTCTTCTTGAGCGGCTGGGCCAGTTGTTCGATGGCTTCCGCGGTAATGAATCCCATGCGCCAGGCAATCTCTTCCGGGCAAGCGATCTTGAGGCCCTGGCGTTCTTCGACTACGCGGATGAAGTTGGCGGCATCCAGCAAGGAGTCATGGGTGCCGGTGTCCAGCCAGGCTGTGCCGCGACCAAGGATCTGGACGTTCAGGTCGCCACGATAAAGGTAGATGTTGTTGACGTCGGTGATTTCCAGTTCGCCGCGCGGGGATGGCTTGACGGACTTGGCGATGTCGATGACGTCGTTGTCGTAGAAGTAGAGGCCGGTCACGGCATAGTTGGACTTGGGCTGTAGTGGCTTTTCCTCGATGCTCAGAGCGCGGCCTGTATCGTCGAAATCCACCACGCCGTAACGTTCGGGATCATGCACGTAGTAGCCGAACACATTAGCGCCGCGCTGGCGCTGGCCGGCCGCTTGCAGTTGTTCGGTCATCCCGTGGCCATAGAAGATGTTATCGCCGAGGACAAGAGTGACGTTATCCGGGCCGATGAACTCTTCACCGATCAGGAAGGCCTGGGCCAGGCCGTCAGGACTGAGCTGCACGGCGTAGGCGAGATTGATGCCCCATTGCGAACCATCGCCCAGCAGATGCCGGAAGGCGGGTTGGTCGGGCGGGGTGGTGATGATCAGGATGTCGCGGATGCCCGCCAGCATCAGGGTGCTGAGCGGGTAGTAGATCATGGGCTTGTCGTACACCGGCATGAGCTGCTTGCTGACGGAGCGTGTCAACGGATGCAGGCGAGAGCCGGAACCGCCGGCGAGGATGATGCCTTTGCGCATGGAGCTTTTCCTGAGTTCCGCGAAGGATAGTTAGTCGCTGCCAAACAGATCGCGGGTATAGACCTTGTGCTGAACGTCTCGCACGGCTTCGGAGAGGCGGTTGGCAACGATCACGTCGGAGATGCGCTTGAACTCGTCGAGATCGCGGATGACGCGCGAGTTGAAGAAGC
>DYKW01000163.1 GCA_020722405.1 Anaerolinea thermophila | reverse complement strand
CACTTTGCACTCTACACTTTGCACTCTACACTTTGCACTTTGCACTCTACACTTTGCACTTTGCACTCTACACTCACAGGGAGCCAAGCAGCCCCAAACCCGGCTCCCCAAAGAACACACGGGTTTCCCGAGGCAAACGAGCCCCCCTCCCGTTCACCTCAGGGAAATTCAAAAACGCTTAGTTTCCGGTTTCCGGCAATTCAGCGGTGATGCCGTCGGCCCACCACTTCATACAGTAGGTGCAGCCCAAGCCGTATTCGGGGAACTGGTCGAGATCAACCTGCTCGAGATGTTTACCGGCTTCCACAATCTGGTTGCCCTGGTTGTCATGGATTGGTCCGGAGAAGACATCGAAGCGGGTAAATTCACCCTTGAGCATTTTGTCCAGGGTATCCTGCACCATCTGGATGACTTCAGGGGGCAGTTCCTTGACACCAGAGGTCATTTCCTGTCCTTCCATGAAGCCGTACAACCCCAACCCACCGGTATCGGCATCGAAGTAATGCCACCCGGGTTTGTACGTGCCGTCAATCACGCCTTTGGTGATGTCGGCATATACGGGTCCCCAGTTCCAGTAGGGAGCAGTCAGGCAGCGTTCCACTTTGCAGGAGCCAGACCAGTCGTAGGTTACGCCCCACTTGCCTTTTTCCTGCGCTACATCCGCCACAGCGGGCGTATCTGCACCGGTAAAGACCACCTGCGCGCCGGCATCGAAGAGCGAAGCCGCGGCTTCTTTCTCTACGACCGGGTCATGCCAGGTGTTGATCCAACGCACGTCCATGGTGCATTCGGGGCAGGTCTTCTTCATCCCCAAGGCAATGGCATTCCCCAAACGAATTTCTTCGGGGATAGGGAAGGTCGCCATGTAACCCAATTTGGGATTGCCATCCATCTTGGCGCGCGCCCCGGCCAGCATACCGGCCAGGTACTTCATGTCTTCCATAGCGCCCATCAGGTTGCCGAAGTTGGTTTCGTTGGATTTGAAACCCGTCAGGTGGATGTAGGTTACATCCGGGAATTCATTGGCGACCGTTTCCATTGGGTCCATGTACCCAAAGGAGGTGCCAAAGATCAGGTTGAAGCCCTTACGGGACAAACTGCGGAAAATCTGCTCGGCGTCTGCACCTTCGGGCACGTTTTCGACATAGGCCACATGCACGTTAGGAACGTTTCGCTCAACGTAGAGCAAGCCCTCGTAGTGCGCCTGCGACCAGCCGCCATCATCGTGCGGGCCGATCAAGACCATGGCCACGTTGAATTTCCCTTCTTCGATGGCAGGAATTTGGAAGCCACCCACTTCTTCCTGGGGGGGTTGCGTCGCTTCTTCGGTGGCCGGTGCGGTGGTAGCCTGACCACCACAAGCCGCCAGCATCAATGCCACAACCAACAACAGGCCGAGAAGCAACCAACGTTTCTGGATTTTCATAGTACTCCTCCTCAGAGTAGAAAAACGACAGATGCTCAGGACCGGCAGGCCGGGGCTACTGCACTGCCAAGCCCAAGGCAAGAGACGCCGTATGCGCCTCTTACCTCATAGGATACCATCAAGGGGTTATTTATGGGTAGGTCTAAAGTACACATCTTTAGGCGGAATCCGGCACAATCCAGGTGCCGGTTTCCCCTTTGAGGGCGCGTCCGATATTTTCGGGGTTGGTGATGAGCGCCTGTTTACCGCCGTTTTCGAGGTACCAGATGATGGCTTGAATCTTGGGAGCCATCGAGCCTTTCGCAAAGTGCGTGCCTTCGGATAGATAAGCCTTGGCTTCGGAAAGCGTCATTTTGTCGATCCATTGCTGGTTGGGCTTGCCAAAATTGAGCGCCACTTTCTCGACCGCGGTGGAAATGACAAACAAATCGGCGCCCACTTTTTGGGCTAAGAGACTGGAGGCGTAGTCCTTGTCAATCACGGCCGCCGTGCCGATGTATTCGCCATTTCCTTTGTCAATCACGGGAATGCCACCGCCACCCACGGTAATAGCCACGATACCGGCCTTCAGCAGCGTCTGGACGGTTTCGAGTTCGACAATTTCTTGAGGCAGTGGTGAAGGCACCACGCGCCGCCAGCCGCGTCCGGCATCCTCCACGACATGCCAACCCATTTCAGCCTGGCGTTTCTTGGCCTCGGCTTCTTCCATAAAGCCACCAATGGGCTTGGTGGGATGCTGAAAGGCCGCATCATTTTTATCCACTAAAACCTGGGTAATGACAGTGGCAACGGATTTCTGGATGCCGCGGCGATACAGTTCGTTTTGCAAGTTTTGTTGAAGGGCATAGCCAATGGCGCCCTGGGTATCTGCACCGCACACATCCAGCGGTACCTCGTGCATGCCTTCCACTTTGGCAGCAATCTCAGAACGACGCAGGATGAAGCCAACCTGCGGACCGTTGCCATGACCAATGGCCACATTCCATCCGGCTTCGATCATATCGGTAATGTGGTAGGTGGTTTCCTTGGCGGCTTTGTATTGATCTTCTACCGTGACGTGTTTCTTGTCTTTGATTAGTGAATTCCCACCGATGGCAACAACTGCGAGTTTTGTCATGTTGTCTCCTATGCTCAACTCATTGTCAATGCCATGACGGCTTTTTGGGCATGCAGGCGGTTTTCGGCCTCATCGAAGACCACAGAGTGCGGGCCATCAAGCACCTCGCTGGTGACTTCCACGTCACGGTCGGCAGGCAAGGGGTGCATGTAAATCACATCATCCTTGCCGCGTGCCAATTTTTCCCGATCCATAATCCAGTGCTTGTACTGATCCTGGATACGCTTGCCTTCTGCTGGGTCGGTGGTAGTCATCAGCGGGCCCCAGGATTTAGCGTAAATCACGTCGGCGTCTTCGCAAGCGGCAGCCATCCCATCGGGATCGCTGATGATTTCGAAACTGGCATGGTTCTTGCGAGCCAGTTCTTGCGCCTGCTCGACGATTTCGGGCATCAGCGCGAATTCCGGCGGATGCACCAGGGTGACGTCCATGCCGAAGCGCGGCATTTGCAGGATGAGCGATTGCGGCACCGAAATGGGTTTCAGGTAGGAGGCGGCATAAGCCCAGGAAACAACCAGTTTCTTGCGGCGCAGGTCACGGCCTTTCTTCTCCATGATGGTCATCAGGTCGGCGAGGATCTGGTGGGGATGGTACTTTTCGCATTGCATGTTGAGCACGGGGACGCGTGAGGCTTCCGCCACCAGGTTCAGGTAACGGTTGCCAATGCCCCAGTCCACGTGACGGATGGCAATGCCATCAAAGTAGCGCCCAAAGATTTCGCCCAGTTCTTTTTCGGTATCGCCGTGTGAAATTTGGGTGGTGCGGCTTTCGATGAAGGCCGCATGTCCACCCAATTGGGCCATACCGGCTTCGAAAGAGCCACGCGTGCGCGTACTGGAGAAGAAGAACAACATCGCCAGCACTTTATCGCGCAGGTAGGCGTGAGGTTCCCCCAAAGCGCGCTTACGCTTCAGGTCCCACGCCACGTCCAAAATGGTTTCGATCTCTTCTTTCGAGAAGTCGAGATCGCTGATGAAATCGCGGTTGCGAAGGTTGGTTTGCATTTGTTAGTTTCCTTAGTTCGGTAGTTCGGTAGTTCGGTAGTT
>DYKW01000004.1 GCA_020722405.1 Anaerolinea thermophila | reverse complement strand
AATGACTTTCCAGATTCTCTGCGTTCTCCGCGGGCTCTGCGGTAAACAGATACCTACTTTTTATTCCAGTTCTTGCCTGCCCAACAAAGCGCGTAGCAAGGTATTTTGATCGGCGTATTCCAAATCACCGCCCACGGGCAGACCGCGCGCCAGGCGCGTCACGCGAATTGGCATATTGATCACCTGGCGCTGAATGTACATGGCGGTCGCATCGCCTTCCATACTTGGGTTTGTGGCAAGGATGATTTCTCGAATTTTCTCGTCCTTCAAGCGTTGAAATAATTCTCGCAATTTGATGTCCTCTGGGCCAATTCCTTCGATAGGCGATAAAGCACCGTGCAACACATGGTACACCCCATCGAAAGCATCTGTCCGCTCAATGGCAATCACGTCCAGCGGGGCTTCCACCACGCATACTACATCCTGGTGACGCGTCGGGTCAGCACATACTTCACATAGTTCACGGCCAGCGGCCGTAATATTATAGCAATGCTGACAATAACCAATACCGGTTTTCAAGCCCTTCAGTGCCTCAGCCAGCAAGATAGCCACGTCATCGGGAGCATGCAACAGATAGAAAGCCAGGCGCGAGGCAGTTTTAGGGCCAATGCCGGGCAGCCGAGAGAAAGCGTCAATTAAATCTTGAATGGGCGCGGGGAGCAACATGACAGATTACACATCCCTAGAAGGGCAGGCCGCCGGTCAACGGGCCAAGTCGCTCTTCGGCCAAATTGCGTGAGGCATCTAATGCCATATTGACGGCAGTCATCACCAAATCTTGCAACATTTCAGCATCGCCATCTTCCAGCAGGGCCGGGTCAATCTCGATGCCACGGCATTTCTGGTCGCCGGTCATGACCACCTTGACCGCGCCACCGCCGGCGGTAGCCTCAACGGTTTCCTCTGCCAGTTTTTCTTGTGCTTCAAGCAGTTGCGCTTGCAAACGCTGCAACTGCTGCATCATTCCCTTGCCGCCCCCCCCCATAGCGGGAGCACGATTAAAATCACGTTTTTTTGCCATCAGTCAATCTCCTTTCTACTAATATCAACTCATATCTACGATTTCCCCACCCAGGTCGCGCACAGCAGTGGCAACCATGCCGCTGTTATCCACTTCTGGAGGAAGTTCTTTGCGCGAAGCGGTTGATAGGACACACTCCACATGCAACGCCTGTCCCACCAGTTGTTCAAGCGCCTGTTCGGCCACTTGCGTATATTCTGGTGCCGCCATGCGTTCTCTCAGCACTTCGCTGGGGTAACCAACCACCAACACGTTGCCCCGTACTTCCAAAGGCTTACCCGAATTCAGTAAACCGGAGGCCGGACTTGCAACCGGATGGGCGTTTTCACGCGCTAATTTTACCAGGCGTTTCCATTGGGAGGCAATTTGTTGGAATAGATCGCCCTTTGGGGGTGCCGCGTCACCCTCTGGGGGAGCAGCCTCCTGGGTACCCGCGGGGACCGTGGGGTGCGCGCGTTTTTCAGGGACCGCGCGCCCCCCGGGGGTCCGCGCGTGTTTCCTCCTCTCCTCCAAGGGTTCTTCCTCCGGAGAAAGGGAATCCATCAAAGCAAGTTCCAAAGGCAAGGCCGGCTGCCATGAAAGGCGCGCGTCTGCGGCTGCCTGATTGAAGGCGCGAATTATGCGCAATAAATCTGCGCGCGTTAAACGCGCAGTCTGCTGTGCCATGCTGGCGCGCAAATCCTGGGGGGTATCCACTTCGGCCGCATTTCCGGATTGCACTAGCAATAGCGCGCGTAAGTATTCCACCATCTGGCGCGCAAACTGACGTGGGTCCGCGCCGCTATCCAGCGTTTGGTGGAGTTCATCCAAACCACGGGCCGCATCATCATCGAGAATGGCATCCAACAAAGCGATAACCGCCTGATTGCTACTGGTGCCCAACACGGCCTGCGCAACTTTCAGGTCAACACGCTCGCCGCTGGAGGCCAATTGATCCAAAAGTGAGATGGCATCCCGCAGGCAGCCGGTGGATTGACGCGCCAATAAGGGAAGCACCTCCGGCGCGACCGTTAGGCTTTCATCCTGCACGATCTTTTGCAGGTAAGTGACCATTTCTTGCTGGGGAATGCGCCGGAATTCGTGCCGCTGACAGCGCGAGAGCACCGTGGCCGGGATTTTGTGAATCTCGGTCGTTGCCAGGATGAAGATGGCGTGCGAGGGCGGTTCTTCCAATGTTTTGAGCAGTGCATTGAAGGCCGCGGTGGAAAGCATGTGGACTTCGTCAATGATGTAGATTTTGTAGCGTCCCTGACTGGGGGCGAAGTTGATTTTCTCCCGCAGGGAGCGCACATCGTCCACGCTGGTGTTGGAAGCGGCATCAATTTCAATTAAATCGAGAAAACGGCCTTCATTGACCGCCTGGCAGTGCTCGCAGGCATCACAAGGGCGCTGTGCCGGATCATCATGCAGGCAGTTGACGGCTTTGGCAAGTAACCGCGCCGAGGTGGTTTTGCCGGTGCCGCGCGGCCCGGCAAACAGATAAGCATGGGCTACCCGTCCGCCGGCGACCGCATTGCGCAGCGTCTGGATGACGTGCTGTTGACCAACGACTTCTCCCCACCGTCGGGGACGCCATTTGAGGTACAGTGCTTGCGCCATTTGTACTCCTGGAAAGTGAATGCGTAAGGGTTATTCAAGGAATGCGATACGTATCGGCCACCGTGCCATCTGGGGTTACCAGAAGAACCTGCACACCAGAAGCCCACACTGGAACATCCTGCCCCCAGAACAAATCCACCACGGTATCCACGCCGGGAGCAGTGTGAATACGAACTGCGCCGTTGCTATGCAGCAATAATTCCGGGAAATGGTATGCCAATCCTTGTTCAGCTTGCAATTGCCAACCAAGCAGGGAAATTTCACCCTCGCCGGTGTACTGTACCTGTACGTATTCATGCTGTGCATCGCCGGCAGCCACCACCGAGACAATGTGCAAGGCCGCAGGATCACCGGGAGGCACTGGGGTTGGGGTTTCGGTAGGCTGCAACGGCACCGGCACGTAAATCGTCTGCCCAACGCCCAGGGTATCTTCCGTCAAGTTGTTGATGGCACGCAGCGTCTCTACCTCTACACCCAAGCGCTGTGCCACACCCGAGAGGTCATCTCCCGGCTGCACCTGATAAGGCACCAGTGCGAAGGGGGTGGCAGTCACAGTGCCTGGTGGTGGAGAAACCACAGTTATGGGCAACATAGGAGTCACGTTCATGGGATTGAAATAACGCTGCCAAACCCATAGCACCACACTCACTGTAGTAGCAGAGACGATGATATTTAGCAACAGGTAAAGCACAACGCGTCTACGTGACATTATTGAAAAAAATAGCAAATTCATCCGTTCATGACGTTCGTTTGTCAAGTATACTATAAAGGAAAACTATTCTGCTAACAAAAAGCGGTTAAGAGCCATCGTATGTCTTCTTTCTTTTCTACCTCTATTCTTTACAAGTACCCACGTGAACACCGCATCGTTTACGTGGTCCTCAATGTGCTAGGGGCGTTAACAACAGCGATCATTGCATTTTCTCTGCCTGCCTCATGGTGGAACTGGGGTTGGGTAGGATTGTTTTTGGGCGCTGCTCTTGCCGGGTTATGGCTAGACACCCGTCGGCTGGCTTCCGTACTTGCGTATGGCGTTACCTTGTTACTGCTGGGCTGGATATACAGATACAAAATACCATTGGAAGAAGTACTTTTCATCACAACAACGCTCGTCTTATTTACCACCGTACTCTTACGCTTACGGGATGCACTTGTTATTCTGACGGAATTTGCCATTTTTATGGCACTAACGTACCAACATAATGCACAACCATTGGACATAAAAGCCCTGCGCGTAATCAGCGCCGGGGTTGTATTTTGGTTTCTGGCAGCACTTTTCACCACCCTGATCGCGCACTTCATCCGTCAGCAAGCCTTACAGCACACATTGACCATATTGGAAAAACAATTAGGGGACCTGCGCACCTTGAATGAAACCATCCTTCAAAATACATCTGATGGGGTAGCCATTCAAGATACTGACGGCCGCTTTATTTTTTTCAGCGAGACGGGAGCGGCTTTGTTGGGGTATACCCCCGAAGAATTAATTGGGCAACCAGCCATGCTGTTGATTCCTCCAGAAGAGCAAGAAAAAATCATCCAGGCCGATGAACGCCGCAGACAAGGGATTACCGATAGTTATGAAACTCGTCTAAAGCACAAGGACGGACACCTGATTGATGCAACCGTCACCGGTAGCCCATATTTCCAGGGAGACATCTTCTCCGGGTACCTGGCCGTCTTCACAAATATCAGCACCCTCAAAAATGCTCAGCGCGCCCAAGAATACATTCGCCAACGATTAAGCATTCTGCATCAGATTGATCGCAAAATTTTAGACGCTCGTTCACCTACTGAAATTGCAAGTGCTGTGCTGCCCCATCTAAAAGAATTGTTCCCCGTAGAACATGCCAGCGTCATCCAATACGATTTCGAACGCCAGGAAGCACACATTCTGGGAGTCTGGGAATATACAGAACTATTGCCACTCCCCCAAAACATGCCATTATCAGAATTTGCTGTGGATCCCAGGCTCAAAGAAGGACAAGTTGGCATCATAGAAAACTTGGCAGCGCTCAGTAATGCGCAACTTACGCCAATTGAATCTGCTTTTCTGGCACGCGGCTATCGTAGCCTGATCAATATTCCACTGCGAGCGCACGACAAAAAACTGGTTGGTGTGCTCAATATCGCGCATCGCCAACCCAAGGTTTACACCCCAGAGCATACCCAGGTAGCCGAAGAAGTCGCTACTTCATTGGGTGTCGCCATTCAACAGTCCCTGTTGCTGGAAGCCGAACGCCAGCAACGGCAATTAGCAGAAACCCTGCGTCAGGCCACCGCCGCCCTGTCTGAAAGCCTGGATGTAGAGGAAGTCCTGCAACGCATACTAGAATATGCCCAACAGGTGATTCCGTATAAAAGTGCAAATATACTTTCCTGTCAGGAGGAAGGCTTCCTTCCCATTGCCTACCAGGGAGAGCGAATATATCCCATCAACACTATTATCCCGCACCATACCTACCCCTATCTAGAACAAGTTCTGGAAACCGCTCAACCACACATTTCTATGGATGTGCGTACCGATCCGATCTGGAAATTTACCGTTCATTTGGTGCATGTTCGTAGTTGGATGGGCATCCCTCTCATTGTCCGACAAAAAGTCATTGGAATTTTGAATTTACACCACGACCACCCGGGAACATATACACAAAAAGATATTCCCCTGGCAGAGATTTTTGGTCACCAGGCGGCCATCGCGATACACAATGCGCGTCTATTTGCTAACGAGCAGCAGCGTAACACCGAAATGGCGTTATTGCAACAAGCCAGTTTGCAAATGACTTCCAATTTGGACCTAAAAACCACTTTGAATGGCATTCTATCGTATGCGCTGCGCCTGACCGAGGCTTACGATGCCCACATTTTCCTATACGAAGACGAACGGCTGTCCTTTGCTGCCGCCATGTGGGCTAATCAATACCATGAAGAACCATACAAAGAGCCTCGGCAAGATGGCGTAACTTACCAGGTAGCCCAACAAGGAGAAAAAGTTGTCATTCCAAATTTTCAAGAATCCCCGCTGTTTCAAGGAACAGATTGGGAAGGCGCCATCATTAGTTTGCCTTTAAAAATCGGGCAACGCATGATGGGGGTCATGAACGTCGCTTACCAGCAACCCCACTACTTCCAGCCACACGAAATCCAAGTCTTGGAATTATTAGCAGCCCAGGCAGCCGTAGCCCTGGAAAACGCCCGACTATACACCAACCTGCAAACCCAATTCAAACGCCTTAATGTGTTGCGCACCATTGATCAAGCCATCATTGGCAGTGTAGATTTAAACCTAACGCTAGGTATTTTGTTGGAAGAAATCACTACCCACGACGAGGTCAACGCAGCCGCTGTCTGGCTGCTCTTCGATCTCTACACATTGCGCATTGCTGCCCGCCGCGGGCTAGAAACCCAGCGTCTACGCACACACACCTTGCGAGTAGGCGAGGACGTCATTGGACAATGCGCCCTGGAACGCCAGTCCGTGTTCTACCCCGATTTACGCAAGGAGAAAAATCTGCCGGACTACCTGCGCCATTTGCCTTATCGCACTTACTGTGCGGCGCCATTAATCGCTAAAGGTAAGTTGGTAGGGGTTTTGGAAGCCTACCGACTTACACCACCCTCTGAGATGCAAGAATGGCGCACCTTCCTGGATGCCATCGCCGGTCAGACCGCCATTGCCATCAACAACGCGCAATTGTTCACTCATTTACAGCAATCCAACATGAAATTAACACTGGCTTATGAGGATACTCTGGAAGGGTGGGCACACGCCCTGGAATTGCGGGATCGCGAGACGGAAGGACATGCCCGCCGGGTAACTGAGTTAACTCTAAAATTAGCGCGTCGCATGGGCGTCCCAGACAGCCAGATGATCTATATTCGTCGCGGTGCGCTATTGCACGACATCGGGAAAATGGGTATTCCCGATGAGATTTTACTCAAGCCAGGGCCACTTTCACCCCATGAGCGTGTTATCATGCAGACGCACCCCGAATTGGCCTACCGCCTACTATCCCAGATTTCTTTTCTGGGGCCAGCGTTGGATATTCCGTATTGTCATCATGAAAAGTGGGATGGCAGTGGGTATCCGCGTGGCCTCAAAGGAGAGGAAATTCCCTTGGCGGCGCGCATATTCGCCGTCGTAGACGTCTGGGATGCGCTCACCAGTGACCGTCCATACCGGAAAGCCTGGACGCCGGAGGACACCCGAGATTACCTGCTCGACGAAAGTGGACGACACTTCGACCCGCAGGTGGTACGCGTTTTCTTAGAGATGCTACACCAAGAGGGGGGCGGCTGATGCACATCCTGATTGATGGACATAATCTGATCCCCAAAATTCCCGGCCTCAGTTTACGGGATATCGACGATGAGCAGCGATTGTTGGAAATACTGAGCGCTTATGCCCGCGAGACGCGCGCCAGCATTGAAGTTTTCTTTGATAAGGCACCACCGACCCAAGCCCGAAAGCGCGCCTTTGGCCGGGTACAGGCTCATTTTGTAGCAGCATACACCACCGCTGATATGGCCATCATCAAACGCCTACACGCACTGGGCAAAAACGCCCATAACTGGGCCATAGTCTCTTCAGATCTAGTGGTGCAGCAAAACGCTCGCGCCTGCGGAGCGGCAGTGCTCCCATCGGAGGATTTTGCCCGCCGTTTGCGCGTCTCATCGGCTCCAAACCTTCTCCCAGAAAAGCCAGACCAGCCTCCAGATGACGATGAAGTAGATTATTGGCTACGCGTTTTCCAAAAGGGGAAGGGGAAAGACGCCCTTTGAGACGTGAATATACATGACACAAGACAAATATTGTCTTATTTTTCATGATTTTCTAATACAAAATCTCCCCAATTTGTTGTATAGTAGAAACACGATATCTTCTCTCCAATTTTAACGGTATCTACAGATATCGTGCCCCAAGAAATCTCAGCATGTTCCCCCCCCATGTTGAGAGCGCATGGTGGCCCTCCCAAAAGCACTACCGGGCGTGTCCCCCCCACGTCCGGTAGGCTTTTTTTTTGTAAACCCTAAAACAAAAAAGGCACCAAGGGACAAAGTTTAAGGCTTTGCACCTTGATACCTTTGTGGTAAAAAACGCTAGATGATACGGCTGATTGAACGGCGCGGCACCCTTACTAAAAGGCAGTTAACAGTGCCTGACTAGCCCAGTTAAACAACGGCCCGCCGAAGAAGGTTAGCGCTACCACACCAGCAGCCATCACACCGGCCGTCCAACGCAACCAGGGGGCGGGGTGCGTCTGTGGGTCGCCATCACGCATGTACATGATGACCACCACACGCAAGTAATAATACGCCGAAATCAACGAGGTAAGCACACCAATGATTGCCAGCCACACAAAACCGCCTTGCAGCACGGTGCGGAACAGGTAAAACTTACCTACAAAGCCCAGCGTGGGCGGCACACCAGCAAACGAAAGCATGAAAACCGTCATGCAAGCCGCCAAAAACGGGGATTTGCTTCCCAGGCCGGCGTAATCATCCAACCCCAGGCCCTGGTCATCCTGACGCTCCAGAACCATAACCACTGCCCAGGCTCCGAAGTTCGAGAGGGCATAGGCCACCAAGTAAAAGAGCAGCGAAGCGGAGACATCCCCGCTTAAGCCCTGCTGTCCATAAGGCACCAGGGCCATCAGCAAGTATCCGGCATGAGCAATACTGGAATATGCCAACATACGTTTGATATTGCGCTGGGCAATGGCAACCACGTTCCCCAGGAACATGGTCAACGCCGCCAGCACCCATAAGACAGGCGTTAAATCGGCGGAAACTTGCGGGAAAGCCGTCAAGAAGATTCGCAGAAGGGCGGCAAAACCGGCCGCTTTAGCGCCCAGCGCCATGAAAGCCGTGACCGCCGTAGGGGCGCCCTGGTATACATCTGGTGTCCACATGTGGAAAGGCACCACCGCCACCTTGAAGCCCAAACCAATCAGCATCAAGGCCGCGCCGATGATAAACAGCATCGGATTTAGTAGTGCTCCCCCGTGAACGGCTTGTACCACGCCCGCCAGGGAAGTGGTGCCGGTTGCACCAAACACCAGGGCGATACCATAAACCAAAAAGCCGGAGGCAAACGCGCCCAGCAAGAAATACTTCAAAGCCGCTTCTTCCGACTCACCCTTTGGACGGGCAAACCCAGAAAGGACGTACAGCGGGATAGAGAGTAATTCCAGCGCCAGGAAAATGACAATCAAATCCGTGGCAGCGCTCATCAACATCATGCCACCCACCGAGAAGAGCAACAAGGTGTAGTAGGTGTTGCGCGCCAGGTCCATTTGCCGCAAGTAGTCATAAGCCAGTGCAACGCCAACCAAGCCGCTGATGGCAAACAGAACATTGAAGAAGGTGCTGAACCCATCCACTACGGCCATTCCTTGAAAGGCCCAGGCCGATTGTCCAGCCTGCATAATGGACAACACTATCGTTGCCACTAAACCAAGCACAGCCAACAACGGCATCGTATCCTGACGTTCTTGCGGGACGAACAGATCAACAAGCAACAACAGGGAAGCCCATCCCAGCAAAAAGGTCAGCGGCAGCAATATGACGAAATCTGAACCGAGTGTATTCAGTGTCATGAACGTTCTCCTTGACGCGCGCCCCCCTTAGGGCCGCGCGTCTGAGATGTAATCTTACGGCAACGCGGCCATTACAGCGCCATGCACCAGGGCAATTACCTTCCCAACAGCAGGCGCCATCAACCCAAAGAACGGTTTGGGGTACAGGCCAATCCAGAAGATCAGGATCAGTAACGGCACCAGGGTAATAATCTCACGCCAGTTCAGGTCAGAAAGTTTTTTGTTCTCCTCGTGCGTGATCGGGCCAAGGAAGAGTTTCTGGAACATGAACAAGATGTACACAGCCGCCAGAATGACGCCTATCGCCGCGAATCCGGCGTAATAATGCGAACCAAGCACACCACCGGCATCCCCGGCACCCCAGGCACCCAACAGGATGGCAAATTCACCCACAAAGCCATTCAGGCCTGGCAAACCCATAGAGGACAGGGAAACAATCAGGGTCAAGGCACCATAAATCGGCATAATCGACCACAGGCCACCGAATTTATCCATGATGCGGGTATGCCGGCGTTCGTATATCATGCCAACCAAAAGGAACAGTGCACCCGTGCTAAGACCGTGGTTGATCATTTGCAAAATGGCACCCTGGATACCCTGTTCATTGAGGGCAAACAAGCCAAGCATGACAAAGCCCAGATGACTGATGGAGGAATACGCCACCAGTTTCTTGACGTCTTCCTGAGCATAGGAGACCGCGGCCCCGTACAGGATGCCGATAACCGCCAAGGCCGCCATAACCGGAGCGGCCTTTACCGCTGCCTGCGGGAAAAGTGGGATATTGAAGCGAATAAAGCCATAGGTACCCATTTTCAGCAGGACACCCGCCAGGATGACGGAACCGGCCGTGGGTGCCTGCACATGAGCATCAGGCAGCCAGGAGTGTAGCGGCCACATCGGCACCTTGATGGCAAAGGCCAGTGCAAAGGCCACGAATAGCCACAACTGCACGTCCGCGGGAATGCCGCCTTTGGCGATTAACTCCGGCACGGAGAAAGTGCCCTGATTAATGCCCAACCACAAAATGGCCAGCAACATCAACAGCGAACCGGCCATGGTGTACAGGAAGAACTTAACGGCAGCATACATTCGTTGAGGCCCGCCCCAAATGCCAATCAGGAAATACATTGGCACCAGCGTGAATTCCCAAAAGATGTAGAACAAGAACAAATCTTGCGCCAGGAAGACACCGGTCATGCCCACTTCCAGCAAAAGGAAGAAGATCATGAAATCCTTGACACGTTCATCAATCGCCGTCCAGGTGGACAGGATGGAAATGGGCGTCAGGAAGGTGGTCAACATGAGCAGAAGAATGCTCAGGCCATCCACAGCCAGGAAGTAGTGAATGTTCCAGCCGGCAACCTGAATCCATGGCAGATTGATGCTCATCTGCAAGTCAGGATTCGCGGCGTTGAATTGCACCAACACGGCTAGCGAAATACCAAACGCAATCAACGAGGTAATCAACGCCACCCAACGAATGGTATTTTTCTGTTCCTCTTTTAGGAACAGGATGACAAGCACCCCCAACAGGGGAAAGAATGTCACCACATTAAGCGGATGTGTAAGAAAGTCCATAATCGGCCCTCAAAATGCGAATCAAAGATAGAGGAGTGCGGGTTAGCGGAACATCAAATACCCGATGATAACAACAACGCCCACGAAAACCGAAAGGGCATAATTGCGTACAAATCCGGTTTGCAAACGGCGCATACATGCGGCCAAAGCCTGCGTGCCGTCAGCCAATCCGTTGGCAATTCGGTCGATGCCACCCAGGTCTACGCGTAGCGCAAGTAACCGAGAGAGGCTGTTGAAAGTAGCCAAAATCACTTTTTCGTGGAACCAATCGTGCCAAAAGCGCCAATCCACTTCGTCGGCCAGGAACCAGGCCAAATCCACGTAACGGTCGAGAATCAGGAACCAGTAAATTTCATCCACCCACCACTTGTTCTCCATGCCGGTAAAGAGCCAGCCCAGTTTGCGCAGAGGGTCGGGCTGTTTTTTTTGAAGCGGTTTGCGCCCGTAAAGCGCCCAAGCCCCGGTGATGGAAGCCAGCGCCAGAATGGTGGAAAGCGTTGCCACGGGGATGCTGAACGGCAGGGCTTCTAATTCCACCTCAAAAGCCATGAAGGTGTGCTCCAGCCAGTGCTCGAAGGTGTGTAACCCCGGCAAGTTGAGCGCGCCGCCAAAGAAAGCCAATATCGCCAGGATAATCAGCGGAATGGTCATCACCGGCGGGCTTTCCTCGGCATGTTCGGCAGGGGCAGTGCGTGTTTCGCCAAAGAAAACCATGAAGATCTGCCGCCCCATGTAGAAAGCGGTCAAGATGGCAGCCAGCGTCAACAGGATGTAAACCGGCATGTTGAGGTGGCTGGCTTCCAGCAAAATTTCATCCTTTGACCAGAACCCTGCCAGCGGAGGTACACCGGCCAGCGCCACCGCGCCAGTCAGATAGACCCAAAAGGTGACGGGCATCTTGGTACGCAGCCCTCCCATATTGCGCATGTCTTGTGGATCAAAGGTGTGCGCTTCTTTCTGTTTCTTCTTGCGCCTGGCAGCGTGCAAGTCATCCTGCTGATGGTGCGCCACATGGTGTTCTCCGCGCTCCATACCCTGAATGACCGAGCCAGCGCTCAGGAACAGCAAGGCTTTGAAGAAGGCATGGGTCACCAGGTGAAACATTCCGGCCACGAAAGCGCCCATCCCCACCGCGGCCACCATGAAGCCCAACTGGCTGATGGTGGAATAGGCCAGCACTTTTTTAATATCAAACTGACCGACGGCAATGGTAGCGGCAAATAACGCCGTCAGACCACCCACCATAGCAACGGTGTTCTGCGCCTGCGGCAACTGGACGAAAATGGGGGCGGAACGGGCTACCAGGTATACACCGGCCGTCACCATCGTAGCGGCATGGATGAGCGCCGAAACCGGCGTAGGACCGGCCATTGCATCCGGCAGCCACACGTACAACGGAATCTGCGCCGATTTACCGGTGACACCCAACAGCATGAAGAGCGTGATCGCCAACACTACACCCGGCATGGTCTGTGCTATTTCCGGCGCCTTCTCAAAGACGTTGGCAAAATCAAGTGAACCAAAAGCCCAAAAAGTCAGGAACATGGCAACCAGAAAGCCGAAATCGCCCACCCGGTTGGCAACAAAGGCTTTTTTAGCCGCCAAGGCATTGCCAATGCCACCTTCGCCTTTGTCGTACCAGAAGCCAATCAATAGATATGAACACAATCCTACGCCTTCCCACCCGACAAACAACATGGCGTAACTGTCGCCGGTCACCAAAATCATCATCATGACAATGAACAGGTTCAGGAAGACGAAGAAACGGCGGTAACGGCCTGGATCACCCTGATGACGCACGTCTTCGTGCATGTAACCGATGGCGTAGATGTGAATGAGCGTGCCAACCAGGGTAACTGCCAGCGTCATCACATTGGACAGGGTATCCACCCGAAAAGTCCAGTCCAACTGCAAATCGCCAATGTGAATCCACTCTAGGAAGGGCACCACCACAGGTTCGCCATGATTTTGCGCCAACCCAATGGCCATCAGGACGGCAATTCCAAAGGCCAATCCAGAAGCCAGGCTGGCCACCGCACCGATGGCCTTCTCACTCATCCGGCCGCCAAAAATGATGTTGATGAGCAGCCCGATGGCAGGGAAGAAGACAATCCAGGGGATGAGTTGAAACAAGGTACTCGTAGTACTGACTTCACTCAAGAGCATAACGGTTATCCCTTCATCTCGCTCAGGTCGTCCACGTTAATGGTATGACGAGCGCGGTAGATCGCAACAATTAGGGAAAGCCCAACGGCTACTTCGGCCGCCGCTACTGCCATGACAAAGAAGACGAAAACCTGTCCACTCATGGATTGGTAGTAGCGAGCAAAAGCCACAAAGGCCAGGTTTGCAGCATTGAGCATCAATTCCACAGACATAAAAATAACAATCAAGTTCCGGCGGATGAGGACACCCACCGCCCCCAAGATGAACAAAATTGCCGAAAGTGCGACGTAATAGGTTACCGGCAGCATGTTAACTCCGTCCTTTTTCCCATTTGGTAAGAGCGATGACGCCCACCATAGCCACCAACAGCAGGACACCGGCAATTTCTACCGGCAACGCGTAGTGCTGAAAGAGCGCATCGGCCACGGCAGATGGCCCACCGAAGGCTTCTGGGATGGATTGTGTGCCACTCATTTCCAGCGGGGTACGGCGGAAAATCAGGAAATAACCACTCTCCAGCAACAATAACGCACCAAGCGTTAACGCAGTGGGTACTTGCCAGGAGAGTTTATCCTGTCCACTCAATTTTTCTACGCCCAGAAGCATGATGACAAACAAGAAGAGCACCATAATCGCCCCGGTATACACCGTAATTTGCGCCATGCTGATAAACGGGCCTCCCAAAATCAAATAGAAGACTGCAATCGTGGCAAAATTGAGCACCAGGAAAAGCGCGGCGTGCACCGTATTTTTGCTGACCAACATGCCTACCGCAGCGGCCACGGCGATCACGGCCAACAGAAGGAACAGGATCAAATCCAGCGTCATGCGCTCGCCTCCTCATCCTCAGGGTTTTTCATTTCCGGGACGGCTCGTGTGAATTTTCCTGGTTCGGTGCGCTGCGGGGTCGGGGCGCCACCTCCAGGCACCGGATCGAGCAGCATCGCTTTGCCATAAATGGCCTGTGTGCGGTCGGTGAACGATAATTCGTAGTTATCGCCTAACACGATGGCCTGCGTGGGGCAGGCATCTTCACAGTAGCCACAGAAGATGCAGCGCATCATATTGATTTCGTAAGTGCTGGCATAGCGCTCACCGGGGGAGTAGCGTTCTTCATCGGTATTCTCAGAAGCCTCCACGAAGATGGCGCCTGCCGGGCAAGCCGCAGCACATAACGAACAGCCAATACAACGCTCCAAGCCGTTCTCGTAGCGCCGCAAATGATGCCGCCCACGATAGCGATTCCGTACCGGTCGCTTTACTTCCGGATACTGGATAGTAACCGGCTTCTCGAACATGGATTTGAGCGTAGTCGAAAGGCCACGCACGACTTCACGCAACATTTTTCTTACCTCCTAAGCCTGCGGCCATCAGGACGGTTGCCAAAAGCAGTACCAGGACATTAACTACCATTAAGGGCACAAAGAGCGCCAAACCGCTGGCTTGCGGCCAGATAATCACTACAACGGCAGTCAACAGCAAGTTGGCAAAAGATACCGGGAAGAGCACCTTCCAGCCAAAAGCCATCAGACGGTCGTAGCGGAAGCGCGGCAAGGTGGCGCGCATCCAAATCATCCAAAACAGAAGCACAAAAATCTTAAGGAACAAATATAACGGACCAAGCCAGGGATACTGCGTCACTCCAGGGCCTTGGTAACCGCCCAGGAAGAAAGTGGCCGCGAAAGCACTCACGGCGATCATTTTGATATACTCGCCCATGTAAAAGAGGGCAAATTTCATCCCAGAATATTCGGTGTGGTAGCCAGCGGTCAGTTCTTGCTCGGCTTCTGGCAAATCAAAGGGAGAGCGGTTGACTTCTGCCAGACCGGCAATGATAAAGATGAAGAAGCCCACCGGCTGCAGGAATATGTACCACCATCCACCGCCCTGTGCAACCGTGATGTCTTTCAGGCTCATCGAACCAGAGAGGAGCACCGGTAACGCAAAGGCTGTCCCCAACGCTAATTCATAGGAAATCATCTGCGCAGAGGCACGTAGACCACCCATGGTAGCATACTTGTTGTTTGAAGACCAGCCCGCTAAGACAATGCCGTACACCGCAATTGAGGCAATCGCCATGATGTACAGCACACCGACGTTGATATTTGCCAATGAGAGCGAAACCTGACGGCCAAAAATTTGCACCGTATCGCCCCACGGTAACACCGCCGTGATAACCAATGCCGGCACAACGGTGATAATCGGCGCAAGAATAAAGGTAACTTTCTCGGCAGAGCCGGGAATCAATTCTTCTTTGAAGATCAGTTTGATCCCGTCTGCCACCGGTTGCAGCCAACCACCGGGGCCGGCGCGGTTCGGGCCAATGCGCACTTGAATGCGCGCCAGCGCCTTGCGTTCATAAAACGTCAGGTATGCAAAGCCGGTGAGCATGATGAGTAGAATAATCACCGACTTGATAACCCATTCCCAAATCAATGCAGCGTCCATAGATTCACCTGGTAATTCTTTGAAGGTTTGAGGGTCGGGCCAACGCTTTTTCGGCCAGGCGGACACCCACCGGCGAGGGCGCGTCAATGGGCAGCCCCAGGCTACGCGGCACAAATACAATGCCGGCCGGGGTGCGTTCACTCACATGGGCGTAAACTTCACCTGTCACGCCATTCAGACTGACGACCACAAGCCCACCGTCAGATACCCCCAAACGGGCAGCATCTTCAGGGTTCAGGCCCACATGCGGGGGCGTCAGACGCGGGGTCAACACTTTCGCAGGGGTCACTGTCGTGCCGCGGTCATACAAACGGGTCAGCGGGACGGCTACCAGCGCATCTTCCATCTGCGGCCATTCAGCCTGTGGTCGTTCCCAGGTCACGCGGAACAGTTTGCGCACCTGAGAGGCCGGTCTGAGGGCAACGCCCACTCCTTGAGAATTCTCATAGGAGGTGCCGCCGTAGTACAAATCTCCACGTCCCACTATCGGCCATTGCGGTTTGGTTTCAGCCAGTTTGCGGTAGGTCAGGTTTTCGTAAGCCACCACATTTTTAGCAATCTGTTGGAAGACGCGCCCGGCCAGGCTGCCTTCCATCTTGATATTCATACGATCAGCAATTTGAGCCGTGATTGCAAAATCTGGCTGCGTTTCGCCCAACGGCAAGGCAGCCGGGTAGAAACGCTGTACACGCCGGGCTGCAGAAGTATAGGTGCCATCACGCTCGGTATAAGCCTGCGCCGGCAACACCACATCGGCCAATTTAGCGGTTTCGGTTAGGAAAAGTTCCTGTACCACCACAAAACCGGCATGTTGTAGCGCCTCCGCCAGGACGGGCTGGTCACCCACCGGATCGACTGCGACAATGTAGGCCGCCGAAGCCTGCGAGAGATCGGCCTTGAGGTCTTCTGCCGGGCGGAAGCCCATATCCCAGGCGCCCTGGTCGTTGACTCGCTGCCAGGCGGCCAACAAGCCGTTCTTCGGGCGTCCCAGGTGATCAGTCAGGAAGAGCAGATTGGCCGCGGCCTGGGCGACATCGCGCGAAGCCTGTAAACCTATACCCTGCTGACCATAGATAATCACGCCATTCTGTGCATCTGCAAAAGCCTGTGCGGCCAAGCGCAAGGCGTTATCGGCTGGGAATTCTTTTATCCAGTCGGGGAGACGGGAAATCTCACTACTGCCAATGGCATTGGCCATCGCTAACAAACTGGCGGCTTCCTGACCGAAAGCACAGGTCAGGTTATGCGTAGCGTAGCGGGCGATTTTCGTGGGGCGCTGATTGAGCACGATCAGGATTGCGCCACGTTCGGCAGCCTGCTTGGCTTGCAAGTACCAGATGGGGGCTTCTTCTTCCAGGTCGGAGGCCACCACCATGATAGCATCACCGGGCCCGAAATCGGTGAAGTTCGTGCCGGCGGCCACGCCAAATTCAGCAATCAGATCGCCGCCAGCCATGTAGGTGTCTAGCAGGGACTGACCGCTCAATTTATCGGTCAATTGGCGCAGGTTAAAGAGATCTTCATTGCTCAAGCGGCCGCTCGCCAGGGTGACAAAGGAATCCAGCGAGGTCTGGAAACGACGAGCGACCAAATCCAGGGCTTCCTCCCAGGTTGTGGGAACAAGTTCGCCATTCTTGCGCACCAGCGGCTGGGTGAGGCGATCGGTGCTCTCGGTATAGTGATGCGCAGTAAAACGGCCTTTATCGCAAATCCAAATCTCGTTGACTTCTTCGTTTTGGCGCGGCATCACGCGCTTGATGACGATTCTGCCGCCCGCTTTGGCCTCGCGACGCACGTTAAAGGTCAGGTTACAACCCACAGCACATTGCGAACAAATGGAAGCGGTGGCCTTGAGTTCCCAGGCACGCGCCCCAAAGCGAAAATCGGCGGTGGTCAGCGCACCGACCGGACAAATATCGGTGGTGTTACCAGACCAGTAGGAATCGAAACCCGGTTCGGAGTTTGTGATGATTTCGGTAGCCCGACCACGTTCGTGAAAATGAATCACCGGATCACCGGCCACATCCCGTTGGAAGCGGATGCAGCGAGAACATTGGATGCAGCGTTCCTGATCCAAGAAAATGAGGTCACCCAGCGGAACGTTCTTTGCCAGGTGCATTTTCTCATCAAAGATAAAGCGACTCTCGCCAACACCGTACTCCATGGTCAGGTTTTGTAACGGGCACTCACCGCCTTTATCGCAGATGGGGCAATCCAGCGGGTGAGAAGTGAGCAAGAATTCGATAACATCCTTGTGTGCCTCTTCCACCTGTGGGCTAGAAACACGCACCACCATGCCCTCAGAAACCAGCGTGGTACAGGAGGTTTCCAGTGTCCGGCCAAATTGAATTTTCGGCTTGCCATCGGCGTCCAGGATAGGTTTCCCGGTAGCACGGTCCATCATCGGGCGGCCAACTTCCACCAAACACATCCGGCACATGCCCACCGGCTCTAGTTTGGGGTGGTGACAAAAAACAGGGATATCAATACCGGCTTTTTTCGCCGCATCTACTACTAAAGTACCAGCCGGAACAGTTACCTGCTGGTCATCAATCGTAAGCGTAACCATTTGTTTTGCCATACGTGCTCCTTAGCCTTCCGCCGGTGTAGACTGCCCCTGGCTGTCGAAGTCGGTACGGAAGCGTTCGATGCCGGTCACCACGGCCATGGTGGAAAATTCGCCTAACGCGCACAGGCACTTGCTTTGAATTTGTTTGGCAACATCGTACAACAAATCCACATCCTGGGCGCTGCCACGGCCCTGATGAATGCGGTTGGAGATGTTCAACATCCAGTAAGTACCCTCGCGACAAGGGGTGCATTTGCCACAAGATTCGTGCTTGAAAAAGTGCAGCGTCTTGTTGACAACCCACTCCATGCTGTAAGAATCATCAATCACAATGACGGATGCCGACCCCAACACAGAGCCGACGTTTTGTACCTGCTCGTAATCCATGGGCGTATCCAAGGCCTCATCGGTGGCGACAATGACCGACGAGGAGGCCCCGGCCGGCATAATGGCCTTGACGCCTCGCCCGTTGGGGATACCACCACCGTGAGTGAAGATCAATTCCCGAAAGGTGGTTCCCAAAGGCAACTCGTAGTTCCCGGGTTTTTCCACATTCCCAGAGAGGGAGAAAATCTTGACTCCTGGGCTTTTCTCGGTCCCGAAAGTACGGTACCAGTCAGCTCCACGCTCGATGATGGGCGGGACGTTGGTGAGCGTCTCCACATTGTTGACGATGGTCGGTTTCCCATACAGGCCAACGCTGGGGGGAAAGGGCGGGCGCAGACGAGGCTGACCGCGTTTCCCTTCCAATGATTCCAATAGGGCTGTTTCTTCGCCGCAGATGTAGGCACCGGCCCCCAGGTGGGTATAGATGCGTAGTGAGTAATCTGTATCGAACAAGTTATCCCCCAAGAAACCGGCTTTTTCCATTTCGGCGATGCACTCATCGAGAAAATGCGCCTGCTGCCAAAATTCACCGCGCAGGTAAACGTAGGCGGCATTCGCCCCAACCGCATAGGAAGCAATTGCTACCCCTTCCAGGAATTGAAAGGGGTTCTGTTCCATAATCTCGCGATCCTTGAAAGTACCGGGCTCGGATTCATCGGCGTTGGCAACCACATAGTGTGGCCAGGAATTGTTATCAATGAACGACCACTTCAGACCAGTAGGGAAACCGGCACCACCACGGCCGCGCAACCCAGATTTTTTAACTTCATCCACCACGGCCTGTTTATCCATGCCGGTGACCACCTTGCGGAAGGCCGAAAAGCCGCCGTTAGCAAGGTACACATCCAGTTTGTTGATGTCGGGAATATCCCGATGACGCAGCAAAATGTGGCTCATGCAGCCTCCTCCTGCGACTCGCCCTGACGCAACTTTTCGATAATTTCCAGCGCCGATTCGACGCTCTGGTTTTCGTAGTAAGTCAGGCCATCGGCATTCTGTACCTGGAACACAGGGACGTTGTGACAAGCCGCCAGGCACTTGACTTGTTCAACCGTTACCGCACCATCTGGGGTAGTACCGCCATCTTCCACCCCCAAACGTTCGCACAGGTGAGCATAGAACTCATCCGCACCGCGCAACGCACAGGCAATATCGGTACACACCTGCACACGAATCTTTCCACCCGGTTCTTCATGATACAGTGTGTAAAAACCGGCAATGGCTTTCACTTCGGTTTCGGTGATACCGCAAATTTCGGCGACGTCAATCATGTCTTGCCGATCAATGTGCATTTTGTCACGCTGTGCCAGGTACAATAGCGGCATAACTGCCGAACGTTTTTGCTCCAGTGGGTATTTTGCCAAAGTTTTCTCTACTTCCTGGGGGTATTCTTTCAGTAATCGGTTCACCGGTCTACATCTCCCAGCACAATATCAATGCTGCCGATGATGCCCACCAAATCGGCCACCAGGTGACCTTTGGAAAGCATCGGCAGGGCTTGTAAGTTGACGAACGAGGGGGTACGGAAATGCACCCGATAGGGTTTGTTTCCACCATCACCTTCCAGGTAGACACCTAACTCGCCACGCGGCGATTCTACCGAGATGAAGACGGAATTTTTCGGCGCCGGGAAACCATCTGTCCAAATTTTGAAGTGGTGGATGAGTGCTTCCATGCTGGTGCCAATTTCAGAGCGCGGCGGGGGAACAAATTTACGATTATTACTGCGCACCGGTCCGTAAGGCAGCCCATCCAGTGCCTGGCGAATGATGCGCAGCGATTGGCGCATTTCTTCCATGCGCACCAGGTAACGGGCATACACATCACCTTCTTCACGGGTGGGCACATCGAAATCGTATTGCTCGTACCCCGAATAAGGTTGTACCTTGCGCAGATCGTAAGGTATGCCAGAGCCACGAATGATTGGGCCGGTCAACCCCCAGGCCAGCGCATCTTCTTTACTCAGTACACCAATGCCCTTGGTTCGGTCGATGAAAATCGGGTTATTGGTCAACAAATCTTCGTACTGCTCGATGCGGGCCGGAAAGAGGCGCAAAAACTGACGTACGGCTTCTTCGAAGCCTACCGGTACATCGCGCCATAGGCCACCAGGGCGGAAATAGGTGGTCATCATGCGCTGTCCAGAGACCATTTCCATGATATCCAGGATGTTTTCGCGCTCTCGGAAGCAATACAAGAAGACCGACATGGCGCCCAAATCGAGGGCATGTGTGGCCAGCCATACCAGATGGGAGGCAATACGTTGCAATTCGGTCATGATAACGCGAATCGCTTGCGCCCTGGGAGGCACATCCAGGTCTACCAGTTTTTCCACTGCCAGACAATAGACCAAGTTGTTCCCCATGGTGTTGAGGTAGTCCAGGCGGTCGGTCATCACTTCGGCCTGCAGGTAGCGCTTGGCCTCCATGTTTTTTTCGACGCCGGTATGCAGGAAACCAATGTCGGGAACACAGTTAACGATGGTTTCTCCATCCAATTCAAGCAGCAATCGGAGCACGCCATGCGTGCTGGGGTGCTGCGGCCCCATGTTCAACAACACGGTCTCGCCTTCTATTGCACGGTCAGAGACCAGATGTTTAATCTCATCAAGAGAAACAGCGGATAATGTTACGTTTGACATGCCATCCTCCAGGATCACCGGGGTTCGCATCCCGGCATCCAAACGGCAGCAGCCTCAATCCTTGGGCTGCGGTTTGCGAACCTGAATCTCCTCGTGGTTAAACGAGAATTGCACTTCCTCGTACCCCAGGGGGTAATCCTTGCGCAGGGGGTGTCCAACCCAATCATGCGGCATGAGAATGCGGCGCAGATCGGAATGTCCATCGACGCGAATACCGAACATATCCCATAGTTCACGTTCGTGCCAATTGGCATTGGGATACACATTTTCCAGTGTTGGGACGACGGGGTCGTCTCCCGGCAGCGGTACTCGTAACAAAATGCGCAAGTTATGCTGCCAGGAAGTGAAACCATAGACGATATGGAAGCGCGGCGATTCCTGTGGCCAATAATCTACTGCGGTTTGTTCGGTGAGCATCTCAAAACCAAACTCATCGCGCAAAGCAGTGGCGGCTGCCACAATGTGCTCGCGGGAGAGTAGCAAACGCACCTGACCGCGAAACTCACTGACCTGAGCGTCAAAGCGCTGCGTGAGTGCGTCAACAACGGGTTGTAGTTTTTCGTTCATTGTCAAGCCCACTTTACCAGTTTTTCGCCCTTGACTTTTTCGTGCAAGGTGATAATACCGTGAATCAAGGCTTCGGGGCGCGGCGGACAACCGGCGACATATACATCCACCGGCACCACTTCATCCACACCTTGGACAACAGCGTAGTTGTTGAACACGCCGCCGGTGGAAGCACAATCCCCCATCGAAATGACCCATTTCGGTTCGGGCATTTGGTCGTAAAGGCGGCGCAAGACGGGGGCCATTTTGCGCGTCACGCGCCCGGCCACAATCATCAGGTCACTTTGGCGCGGGCTAGCACGCATCAATTCCATCCCGAAACGGCTCAAGTCGTAGTTAGAGGCCTGGGCGGCCATCATTTCGATGGCACAACAAGCCAGACCAAAGAGCATAGGCCACATGGCATTGGTGCGCGCCCAATTGACGGCCTCCTCCAGACGCACGGTAACGAACCCCATATCTCCAAGTTTCTGCTCTAATCCCATTCCAAGGCTCCTTTCTTCCACGCGTAAACAAAGCCAACCAATAAGAGGAAGGTAAAAACTCCCATCACGCCCAGACCATACAGGCCTAGCTCACGCGCCCGTACAACCCAGGGAAGGAAGAACACGACTTCCAAATCAAACAAAATGAAGTCCACAGCAATCATGTAGAAGGCTACCCGCATACGACGCGTGCCAGGGCCAATAGGCCGCATCCCGGATTCGTAAGGCATAGATTTACGCACCGTGGGACGCTTAGGGCCAAACAAATGTCCTAATACAATGACCAAAGCCGATAGTCCGGTAGAAAAAATAAACAATACGACGAGAGGTAGGTATTCAGCAGGCATACAATATCCTTGTAAGATTTATCCGAAAAGCGCTCGATGCTGCACACTCGCTTTCAAAATAAGCACACCGGTATTGCACTTTTCGGAAGAGTACTGAAACACCAGGCCAAAGCCCTGGGAGACAAACCACACAAGCAAATCACATAAAAAGGTCTTCTATAGATTATATGTATATTTACCACAAACCGAAGACCAGCACAAACCCTGTAAACTTTTAGAACCCCCATTCAAACAATTGATGGGGGGTTGACAGATTCAAAACGATGCTATTTTACTGCAAAATTCACATTCCGTGAAGAAAATCACTTACAATTGATTAAGCAAGAGTTTGGGTCGTTTCTAGGGTATCTGATCTGAAAATAGATTTCCATGTCTGGTGGTGAAAAT
>DYKW01000162.1:1970-3615 GCA_020722405.1 Anaerolinea thermophila | reverse complement strand
GCTTTTTCCGTCTTCTTTTGCGCGATAGGGGTATCCAAATGAATCTTGTCGAACACGGCGATCAATTGCTCTTCTCGCAAAGCCAACGGCTCTCGAATGCGCCGCTCTGCCAATTCGACATATTTCTCGATGATTTCATACCCTACGTAAGCCCTACCCAGGTGATGGGCCACTTTGAGCGTCTGCCCAGAACCGGCAAAGGGGTCTAGGATCAACTCTCCAGGGTACGAGTAGAGGGAAATCAAGCGGTGAGGAATTTCTTCAGGGTACGGCGCAGGGTGGTCTATCGTATTTGGCGGCACGGGAGCAATATGCCAAATGCTGTTGGCAATATCCATCGTAAACACACGCCCAATGGGATAGCAGGCCTGTTCCTTCTCCTCATCCGAGCGCCCAACGTAAATCTTTGGACCGGGTTTTCGAAACAGGAGCACGTATTCGTGCATGATATTGGGGTAAAAATACCCCGGATAGGGCTTCTGAATGCTCACGCCGGCCCGCTTGACCCCGGCGGTACACTTATGCCACACAATATCCTGGTAAAATTGCCAGCCACGCTGCGTCAGGCGGCTTGTAAAATCAAAGGGAATGGGATACAGCTCCCCATTCAACAGCACGGTTCCGATCACTACGGCACAATAGCCTCCCGGTTTCGTTACCCGCAATACCTCATCGAAGATGCCTTCCAGCCAATCGAGATATTCATCATAGGCTTCGAATCCCTGCGCGTATGCCCTGGTGCGGTAGTACTGCGTGCTATCATCGGCGTGCAGGTCATAATCAACCGCATTCCAGTAAGGGGGTGAGGTTACCGTCAATGCTACGCTCTCAGCGGGCAATTCTGGCATTTCCTCACAAGAGTGCTGATAAATCCTATTCACAAAACGCTCCTTCTCGCGTCGATGGCCTTGCGATGACATACACCTTGAATTTCTAAACCATCTCTTTTGTCCGCCGGATTATAGCATAGGCCCTTAGTGCCTGCCTCGTGCAAGATTACGGCGCGGCCAAATCCATTGTCCAGTAGTGGTGGTAGTTGACACTGCCGGTATCGTTTGCCAGGTAGTAATAACCTACGCCGATATCCTGAAAATCGCAGTTGAGAATGTTCTCGCGATGCCCCTGGCTATTCATCCAGCCATCCATGACATCCTGGGGGGTGGTATAACCGGCGGCAATGTTTTCACCGGCTATAGAGAAGTTGTATCCCTGCGCCAGGATGCGTTGCCAAAATTCCGTACCGTCCAAACTGGTATGCGAGAAGAAATCGTTAAGTGCCATGTCTTCGCTGTGTGCCTGGGCAGCCGCCATCAAACGGTTATCTATGGTAAGTGGTGCACATCCGGCGTTTTGCCGCTCCTGGTTGGCCAGGTCAATGACTTGTAGGGAAAATTGAGAAGACGTAGGCACCGGTGTTGGGGTAGGCGAAGGCGTAAGCGTAGGGGTGGGGGGTGCATCCTTACGTACCAACGGCAAGTAAACCGAGAGCATGGTAGGTGGGGGCGTCGAGGGTGTGGTTGTAGGTACGGGAGTCGAGGGTGTGGTTGTAGGCGCGGGCGTCGAGGGGGTGGCCGTAGGAGAAGGAATAGGCGTATTTGTAGGGGTTGCCGTAGTCGAGGGTGTGGTTGTAGGCGCGGGCGTCGAG
>DYKW01000162.1:0-1870 GCA_020722405.1 Anaerolinea thermophila | reverse complement strand
CGTATTTGTAGGGGTTGCCGTAGTCGAGGGTGTGGTTGTAGGCGCGGGCGTCGAGAGGGTGGCCGTAGGAGAAGGAATAGGCGTATTTGTAGGGGTGGCCGTAGTCGAGGGTGTGGTTGTAGGCGCGGGCGTCGAGGGGGTGGCCGTAGGAGAAGGAATAGGCGTATTTGTAGGGGTTGCCGTACCGCCGGACACTCTGAAATTCGCTACGGTATAGGCGTTGTTATTCAAGACACGATACGCTTCGGCATCACAAGCCGGATGTCCCAGGTCGCCGGCCACGCAGTTGGTATTGGTGCCGGCCGGCACTCCCATCGCAGCACCATTGTAGGTGATATTGGGATTCGAGAAATATTGCAAACGTGTGCAGTAGGTGCCGGCATCGGAACACTCGGAGTTGTAGGACATGATGGTGCGCCAACCACCGCCCACGTTCAGATAGCCATGACTGTAGGTGTACTGGTAGATGTCATCATCCACGTACCAATCGTGCTGCAACCCCATGTTGTGCCCCAGTTCGTGCCCAAAACTGTAGTAACCGGTGGCACAAGTGCGCGCCACAACAGTGAACCCCCAAGGAGCAAAGGATGAACTGGCAGAATTCATAAAATACGCCAGGCCGCAATACTGGGTGTCTTCGATAATCAGGCTCACCAGGTCGGCATGGTAGGTGTCCCGCCAGCCGTGAATGGCATCCATGTATCCATCTGCTGTACCCTGCAAACGTGATAAGTCGGTCGAGAAATCGCCCGATTCGGTGTAAGCAACTTCCTGCATGTAAGCCAGATTGAGGTGCGGGGACACGCCGCTGTTCTGGTAGGCTTGATTGGTCTCGGCAACTGCCAGGTTAATCAAGGCTTCCATTTGCGATACCCCGCCGGCAGCAGCACGGGCCGCCGGCGTGTACAGCACCATCACGTCAATCTGGGAACCGTCATCCGCCCAAGGGGCTGCCGGGCTGCCCAAAGAAAGGCTACCGCCCAAGGATAACGCTCCGGATTGTTCGCCGGGCAGCAGGGGTGGCAATTCCTGAGGGTAGCGGCGTTGATCGATTTCTTCAATCAAATACAGGCCATTTTGCCAGGGGCGCACCTGAAACACGCGCCGACCGGTATTGATGTGGGCCGTCAGGGAAGTGCCATCGAAGACAAACAAGGCCTGTCCGTATGGAAAACCCACCAGCCGTCCACTCCATACGCGCCTGCCGAGAGGATCGGTTTCGACATGCACAATCTGCCACTCATAGCGAGCATCCGGCCACAATTCCAGTGCAAAGGTATCACCGGCCAGTAGCGATGCAAGCGCTTGAGGATGGGCGCGCACCAGGCGTTGACGACTTACCGCCACATCCAACGGGACATCCGGCTGCGTTGCCACTTCTTCAAAAAGCGGGTCTGTACCAGCCCTGGCAACCAGCACGCTACCCAACACAACCGCTGCCAATAACAACCATACGAAAACGTACCGACGTTGAGGGAAAAACATGGGAATCTCCTTTACATGAACAATGGCGGTGGGAAGTTGCAAGCAGGACGCACGATCGCCGACCCTTAACTATCCAACCACCGAACTGGAATCTGGCGAAAACCAGTGGATAACCGAAAATCGTATCATCTCAATAATTCGGGGTAGTGGTTTGCTATTTTAACGCTAAGACGCAGATCCGCAAAGAAAAAGCCGTTTTTAGTCGCGTAGTCGGATAGTTGTTTAGTCGGATATTCAGGACGGGGCACGGGTCACTGAAGGCTGAAGGCGGACGCCTGTCACCTGCCCTTGCGCCTTCGCGGCTAAGTCCCCAGAATGGGGATTGCGTTAATCGTATCTGTTTACCGCAGAGCCCGCGGAGAACGCAGAGAATCTGGAAAGTCAT
>DYKW01000161.1 GCA_020722405.1 Anaerolinea thermophila | reverse complement strand
TCAAAATCCGTGAAATCAGTGGCAAAGGGTTTTAGATTTGGAATTGCTGCTGTTGTTCAACCTATTTGCAAAAATCAGCACAATGTGCTACACTATGCGTCGCTGTGTTCACGACATAGGCTTTCCGCTCCCGGCAGCCACGCGCGCTGCTGGAGGGCAATCCCATGGAAAGGAGGTAGAAACTTATGCGCGCATATGAATTAGTCTTCATTGCTCATCCCGATTTGGAAGAGACCGCCTTCAACGAACTGGTCACCAAAATCCAGGGCTGGGTCACTGAGGCTGGCGGCAGCATTTCCAAAGTAGATATTTGGGGAAAACGCAAACTGGCTTACCCAATTCGCAAGCAAAAAGAAGGGCAATACGCGCTCATCGAAATGCAAATGCCAACTGCGTTCTGTAAAGAACTAGAGCATAGTTTGCGTTTCGCCGAACCGGTAATGCGTTATTTACTCGTCAACAAGAACTGATTTTGAGGCCAATCATGTCTCGTAGTTTGAACAAAGTCTTGCTTATCGGCCGACTGGGGCGGGAGCCCGAAATGCGTTATACCCCCTCCAGCCGTCCGGTAACAACCTTCAGTTTGGCCACCACCCGAGCATGGAATAGCAACGGCAAACGGCGCGAGGAAACCGAATGGTTCAACATCGTTGTCTGGGGCCAGTTGGCGGAAATTTGCAAGCAATATCTACACAAAGGCCAACAGGTATACATCGAAGGCCGATTGCAAACCCGCACCTGGGAAAGCGCCGAAGGCAAAAAAAACACTTCCATCGAGGTGGTTGCCAACGAAATGATCATGTTAGGCGATCGTTCATCCTCCAAAGAACCCGAAGACGTGGAGCAATCTTCGGAAGATGAATTCCCGTTCTAACTAACCGGAATCTGGCAAAAACCGGCAGGTAACCCATCTGCGCTGAAATAAAAACATCAGATTTCGATAACTGATTTATACCTTGTATCATCTCAAAAAGGAGGGGAAACGTCCCGAAGGTTTCCTCGAAAAGCCTAGTTGAGCCGCTCAAACCTTCACCCTGCGGGTACTTCGCGGGACGGTGTGCTCCCCTCCCCAAGTTATTGAGAAGATACATTTATACCTTCTGTAAGGAGAAGTTCCTCATGGCTCATCATTACCAAAGGTCTTATTCGCCGCCTGCTCGCTCGTGCAATTGCGACGAAATAGACTACAAGAATGTGGATTATCTAAAGCATTTCATTGACGAAGCCGGCCAAATTCGTTCCAGGCGTCAAACTGGTTTCTGTGCAAAATGCCAGCGCAAACTAGCACGCGAAATCAAACGCGCCCGGCATCTGGCTTTGTTGCCTTTCGTAGGTGAAGTTTTACGCTAACTACACCCGTTATACCGAGAAAGATAAGTACCCCATAACTAGCCACAGGGCACAGGGTT
Organism: Anaerolinea thermophila; assembly: GCA_020722405.1. Classification (GTDB taxonomy): domain Bacteria; phylum Chloroflexota; class Anaerolineae; order Anaerolineales; family DRKV01; genus DRKV01. The sequence continues at coordinate 2,223 of DYKW01000161.1, read as the reverse complement.
CTCGCTCTGTGCCCTTTTTATAACAGGAGAAGACATGGCCGCTAGCGCTAAAAAAATCACAAACAAAAAACATATTGCCCGTGCCGAAATGGAACGCCGTCAGCGCAACTGGGTTATCGGCATCACCAGCGGCGTTGTTGTCCTGGTTGTCGCCCTTTTGGTTTACGGATACTTGCAACAAAATGTATTTTTGAAGAAAAAGACGGTTGCCAGCGTAAATGGCGAAAAAATCACCCTCGAACAATTCCAAAAACGCGTGCGCTACAACCGCAGCCGCGCCATCAACCAGTATCAGCAAAATCTGCAAATCCTGCAACTGTTTGGCAACGACCCAAACTCATCGCTTACTCAACAGTACCAGATGCAATTGCAACAACTTGCCGATCAGTTGAGCAACCCCATCAGCATAGGCCAGCAAACCATTAGCCAGATGACCGATGAACTGCTCATCATTCAAAAGGCGCAGGAAATGGGTATCACCGTCACCGATGAGGAAATCGACCGCTTTTTGCAGGAGCAATTTGGCTATTTACCCGAAGGCGCCCCTACGCCTACCCCCTTCCCAACACCCCTCCCAACTTCTACGCTCTCTCCCGAACAATTGGCGCTGGTTACCCCCATTCCCGAACCTACCGAACCGCCAACCCCAACACCCGACCCCAACGCTACGCCAACAGACATCCCAGAACCTACACCAACGGCTACCCCATACACGCTGGAAGCCTATCAGAGCAATTATCAAAGTTTTCTGGATAGTCTGAGTGCCCTCAATATGGGTGATGAGGATATCCGGGCGCTGGTGCGCGCACAACTGTACTATCAAAAACTCTATGACGCCATCACCGGTGACGTTGCCAGCACACAAGAACAAGTCTGGGCGCGCCACATCCTGGTAACAGATGAAGCAACCGCGAATCAAATCTACGATCAACTCCAAAATGGCGCCGACTGGAATGAACTCGCCGGCCAATACTCCGAAGACCCCGGCAGCAAGGACACAGGCGGCGATCTCGGCTGGTTTGGACGCGGCAAGATGGTGCCGGAATTCGAAAATGTCGCTTTTGCGCTCGCCATTGGACAAATCAGCAAGCCGGTCCAAAGCCAATTCGGCTGGCACATCATCCAGGTGCTGGGACATGAAACCCGCCCAATCGACACACAGACGCGTGAAAGCGTACGTCAACAAAATTTCAGTGACTGGATGAGCCAACAAACTGCGGCCGCCGACATACAAACCTTCGATAGTGTCTGGCAAGAAAATGTCCCCAACGACCCGGCACTACCGCAAGCCGGACAAGGTAGCGTACCGACCAATCCGTAAGCACGCTTGGGACACTAAAAATCTAACCCAAACGAAAAAAGCAGGCCGGCATTTTCCCGGCCTGCTTTTTTTACTGAAGTCTGGCGAAACCGGCGGATAGCCATGTAAATTTGCGGTCGAATAAGAAAACGCCAGAGTCCAGTTTTTTATGTTTATGGCGCGTATCGCCTGACTTAAGCCGCACCGCGAAGCGGCATCGGCTTGAAGGAATTGTCAGGCCGCGGACCACCATGAAAGCGCAAGACGCTAGCCACACAGCACCGCGCAACGTTGCTTTGCGTAGTCCCACGCCGAGAACCGCGCCTCTCCGTCTGGCACAGGACTGATGTACGGATCCTTCCCAAAGGACGTGTACTGCGAGAACAGTGCGTCAGCAGTCATGCCGGGCTGATGATACTCAGCCAAGCAGCGATCTACTATTTCTTTGGCAGCGGCAACCGCCTCCGGCCAAGTCTCAAACTGACCATGCGTATAGGTCTCGTCCTCATCCATATAGTGAAAGTTGTCTGCAACACGGACTACGAACATGCTGCCTCCGCGGCCCAACATCTCAATAATTCAGAGTAGCGGTTTGCTATAGGGTAGGCAAAGGCAATGCCTTCGCCTACCCTATAGCAATAGAGATCTGTAGGACAGGCTTTCTAGCCTGTCCACAGCCTGGAAAGGCTGTTCTACAAGACAAATTCTCAGGTGCTGATACCTGGCTTTTGCCAAGTTTCTTCGTAGCGTGGGGGAAAACGATCTCCTTCGCCCGCCGGGTACGCTTGGGTGCGCCGAGCATTGGCTCGGCAGCAACCGCCGGACTGGGGTCCGGCGTTCCCAGGAGCCAGGCGTGGAAGTCCGGCCATCTCCGGTCATCCCCGGCGGCGTGGAAGTCCGGCCATCCCCGCTCATCCCCGGCG
>DYKW01000160.1 GCA_020722405.1 Anaerolinea thermophila | reverse complement strand
AGATTTTCATGTCTGGTGGTGAAAATCATTTTTTCATGGCGACTTCTCAAAAATTCAGGGAGCGGGTGGCTATTTTAACGCCAAGACGCTAAGACGCAGAGCCACAAAGAAAATTACGTTTTGTAGGAGCGAAAGGTTTTTCGCCCAGTATTTTGCATTTTACGGTCGGATGGGTCACTGTTCGCTGACGCCTGTCACCTGCCTTCGCGTCTTCGCGGCTTTGCGTTAAACATTTTGGGGTTACCCCAAGAATTTGAGAAGATACATATAGAACGTAGGAGGGGCTGCTCGTCCTCTCAACAGGGAATGGGAATCGAAGGTTACGCCGCCTCCAAGGCAGCCAAGTAGCCATCAACCATCGCTTGCAGGGAAAAGGCGGCTTCGGCTCGGGTGCGGGCTGCCAGCCGGAAACGCGGCTGGTCGGTCAGGATTTCTACGGCGGCCGCGGCCAGTGCGGGAACGTCGGGCGGAGCCAGTTTCCAGGGATTACCACCGTAGGGCACAATACGCCCGGCATCCCCGACCACCAATTCGGGCAGCGCGCCGGTATCGAAAGCCAGTATCGGCAACCCGCAGGCCAGCGCCTCAATGACCGCATTCGGACAGGCGCCGTTCACATCGGCCGCGTACAAGACATGTGCCGAGCGGTCCATCTCCGGGATGCGCTCGCCCGGCACCAAGCCACCAAAGATGAGCGGGAAATCCACCTGAGGCGCAGATTTCAACGCCTCAGAGACGCGTCCCAACACGAAAAGTTCTACCGGTTTTCCCAGCGCCGGGCGATGACGTTCATTGAGCAGGGCCGCCAGTTGGATGGCCGTTTCCAGACCGCTCTCATAGCCGCCTGCCAGACTGCCCTCCACCACCAGCAAGCGATAGACCTCTGTGGGACGTTGATGGACACCTTGCGGGGTGTATTCATCCAGCGGCACGGCGTTGTGCACCACGCTGTGCGGCACCGAGGCAGGCCCGTAAACACGCTGCCACCAATCCCGTGAGAAGGCGCTTTGATAGACGATGTGGTCGGCCAGGCGCGTGCGGATGAAGTTCAAAATCAGGTTGCCGTACTCCGAACGCAGGTAATGCTTCAGGCCGATGCGATGCACACGGTGAATCCAGTTCATGCCATCCAGGCGCTGCACCAGGCGCACGCCACGCCGTTTGAGGCGCCACAAATCCGCCAAATGACGCGTCCCGCCGATGATGAGTGCGACCTCAATGGCTGCATCATCGGGAGATGCGGCCACCCGGTAGCCGCGGCGCTGCAAGGCCGCCGCGAAACGGTGCCGAAAGGACACCATGCCGCCAACACCGTGCACGTGGGGTAGCAGGGCAATGGTTTTCACCGTTCGGATTCCTCAGGCGACCGTTCACCGATTTTACGCGCCGGAATGCCGGCCCAAATTTCCCATTCCCCGGTGGATTGCAACAGCACAGCGTTCGCGCCGACGACCGTGCCGCGCCCAACGGTCAGGACGCCCTCCTTGCACAGCACCTTGCAGCCCGGAGCCAGGATGACATCATCTTCGATATGGATGCTCTCAAAACGGGAGGCATCCGCCGGACGGTAAATGTCAGAGCGCCCAATGGTGACACCGGGGTACAGTTTGACGCGTGCGCCAATGTGTGCTTTGGAATGCACCACCAGGCCAAAGGCACCGTGCGCTAGTTCCAACCCCGGCCCGATGGGCACGCGGCGCGGCAATTCCACACCCAACAGTTTGAGGGCGTAGTAGGCCAAACGGCCAATCAGCGGTTTGCGGCGCAGATAGGCCAGCATGGTGGGCAAATCGTTCATGGGGCATCTCAAACCGGCGCGCCCACTCCCAGGCGTAGATGATGAAAGCCGGCGGCCTCCCAGGGGGTGGAGTCCACCCATAGGTTAACGGTATCCACTACAATCCGGGCCCGGCTGTGGGCCGCCACCTCAGAGGGGGTGAGGTCCCTAAAGGGAGCGTGTCCCACCAGGAGCAGGATGGCATCCACATCCTCCAGCGCGGCCTCCAACGAGGACACCAGGGTCAGGCCCTCCACATCGGCATCCGGTTTGTAGGGTTCGTAGGCTTTGACCAGCGCCCCTTCGGCTTGCAGCAGGTGACAAACTTCGATGGCCGGACTTTCCCGCAGATCGTCCACATCGGGTTTGTAAGCCAATCCCAGCACAGCGATGCGCTTGCCAAACAGGTCGCCCAGGGCACGTTGCACCAACGAGACCACAAAGCGCGGCTGCTCGTCGTTGACCCGCCGGGCAGTGGCAATCAGCGGGGAGAGGTCGGGGGCGGCTTCCACCAGGAACCAGGGGTCAACGCTGATGCAGTGACCACCCACGCCAGGGCCAGGACGCAGGATACTGACGCGCGGATGCTGATTGGCGAGGGCGATGGCCTGCCAGACGTCCACCCCAAAACGGTCGGCCAGGCGGGAAAATTCGTTGGCCACCGCGATGTTGACGTCTCGATAGGTGTTTTCCATCAGTTTGACCATCTCAGCGGTGGTGGCATCGGTGAGGAAAATTTCGCCGCGCACAAAGGTGGCGTACAAATCGCGCCCGGCTTGGGCAGAGGCCCGGTCGATGCCACCAATGACGCGGGCGTTTTCGATGAGTTCCCGCAAGATCTGTCCCGGCAGGACGCGCTCCGGAGAGTAGGCCAGGTAAAAATCTCTGCCCGCCTTGAGGCCGGATTGCTCCAGGATGGGGGCTACCACGTCCACAGTGGTACGCGGTGGCGAAGTGGCTTCCAAGATGACCAGGTTGTTGGCGCGCAGATGGGGCACAATGGACTGTGCCGCGGCGCGCACGTAAGACAGATCGGCCTTGGGGTAGGGCAGATCTTCATCCCCGCGCTCGAAGGGGGTAGGCACCGCAATGACAAAGGCATCGGCAGGTTCAGGCTGCTCGCTGACGGTCAAACTGCCAGATTTCAGCGCTGCGCTGACCAGGGTACGCAAGCCGGGCTCGTGCAAGTGCAAGCCACCATTACGCAAGGTAGACACTACCTGCGGATTGACGTCCACGCCAACCACCTGCACGCCGTGGGTGGCAAGGGTGCTGGCCGTGGGCAGGCCAATGTAGCCCAGGCCGAGAATGCAGACTTTTTGAAATTTCACAGCGTTTCTCCTAAAAACGTTTTTGTGTTCAACGCGCATATCTCTAGTCGTCGCGTAGTCAGGTAGTCGTTTAGTCGGATAGTCAGGCGGTCAGCAGTCAGGGGTCACTGTTGCCTGTTGCCTGTCTTTCCCAAATATCACTGCGAGGAACATAGCGACACCTGTCCAGAACGAAGTGAAGGAAGGCAGTCTCCTCGCGTGCCGGGAAATTGCCGGCTTGAGGAAACCGCTCTGGTAGGACAGGCTTTCTAGCCTGTCAACAGCCTTAGTAGGGATGATTATGCCACACTCACCGCAAAAGTGCAAAATCACATCGTCAATCGCCAGCAATTCCAAATCTGGAGCAAGAAAAGCCAAAAAACAAAGGCCACAGATTTACACGGATTCGCACAGATTTTTTAAACCAATCGGTGAAATTACGTTTTCGCGCCAAAATCGGCATGTATCCAAAAGCCCTTTGCGTCTTGGCGACTAAGTCCCCAGAATGGGGATTGCGTTAAATTCTCAACGCTAAGACGCAGAGTCGCAAAGAAAATGTATCTATTCAGCCGTGACCGAT
>DYKW01000159.1 GCA_020722405.1 Anaerolinea thermophila | reverse complement strand
AGATTTTCATGTCTGGTGGTGAAAATCATTTTTTCATGGCGACTTCTCAAAAATTTTTTGGGGCCAAAAACCTTAACGTAAAGTCGCCAAGACGCAAAGGCAGGTGACAAGCGATAGGCACCAGCATTCAGTGAGCCGTGAGCCGCACACCCACCAGACTATCCGATTACCAGACTACCCGACTATGCGACTATGCGACTATGCGACTACCTCGCGTGTTCAATAAAACTGCACGGTATGCCGCACCAACTTGCCTTGAGCATATTCGAAGCAAGCAGAGAAAAAACGCGGCTGCTCCAGCCAACGCATGAAAATGCGGTCACCCTCCCAAAGTGGTAAATGGTCTAGTTCGTGGTTGGGAATCCAGCGCAAAATGCCTTCCGCTGAGTCAATCAGCGAGCCACTGAATTCGTCCGCCGTGAAAACGAAAACATACCAATCTTCGAAGTCATCGAAAGCCGGAAAGGTGATCAGCCCACGCAGTCGTGGAGTATGGATGTGCAGGCCGCTTTCTTCGGCTACTTCCCGGATTACACAGGCCTCCGGCGTTTCGCCAGGTTCAAGTTTTCCTCCCAGCCCATTCCACTTACCTTGGTGCATATCGTTTGCTTTTTTTACGCGATGCAACATGAGGGTATGTCCGTTTTGCCGCACGTAACACAAGGTTGCCAGTTTCATCAATGCCTCCAGATGTGCCACCTTTCAGTTGTGGCCAGTTTTCGTCATTGTAGCACAATCTCGCCGGCTGCCATACGTGTGGCTTTGGTATCATCTCAATATCCTGGGGACCCTTGGGGGTTGTCCAAAATTTACTTCCTTTTTTTTCTGAGTTGTATAGTGTGAGGCCATGTTTAACGCAAAGTCGCGAAGACGCGAAGGGAGGTGAGTAGGCGTCAGCCGTCAGCAAACAGCCGTTAGGTGTCAGTCGCACGCCTACCTGACTAAACGACTAAATGACTACACGATAAAAACGGCTTTTTCTTTGCGCCCTGGCGTCTTTGCGTTCTATTTTCGACAAATTTGCAAAGGTTGTACATCAGTCCTCGTTAATCCTGTTGGAATTTTATACGCTCAAACCTCGCTACATGTCACCGAAAAGTGCGGTGTTGTTTTTGGACAAGTCCTTAGCGTTTTTTACCACAAAATCACGAAGACACAAAACCTTTAACCTTTTCTTCGTGCCTTTGGGACTTCGGGTGAGATTTTTTATTGCGCCATATAGTTTTCCCCCGTTTTTCTTTTGAGAGGTTACTGGTTTTGGAATCCAAGGATTACCCCTCTTTGCGGTAGTGCGTAACTGCCTGCATGATAATGGATTATTGCTTTGCAACGTAAAATGATTACCACGAATTTCACGAATTTTTTCTCCAATCTGCGTCATCTGAGACATCTGTGGATGAATTTCCAAGGTCATTAGTTACGGTGGCGCAAAATATCAAAGTTTTATAAGAATTCAAGACAAATATCTTGCTTCTCTTACTTAATGCGGGTATGATGGTGGCGTCGTTTAGCACTCAAAGTGAAGGAGTGCTAAATTTTGATTTATAAAATTCAAGGTTACTTTCACCATCAGGAGGTGAGTATGTCGGTAACACTTAGGCCGCTTGGCAATCGAGTTGTCATTAAGCCCATCGAAGATGAAGGGAAAACTTCTGGGGGCATTTTTCTTCCCGATAATGCGAAGGAGAAGCCCCAAAAGGGTGCTGTTCTAGCCGTAGGGCCAGGCGAACGGGATGAGAGCGGCAAGCGTATCCCGCTGGATGTTGCTGAAGGTGATACCGTCCTGTTTGCAAAATATTCTGGTACCGAAGTGAAACTAGACGGCGAAAAATTGCTCATTATGCGGGAAAGCGACCTGTTAGCCATTGTCGCTGAGTCCTGATCCCCAAATCTGTTTTACACGCTGTGCTTGAAAAAATACCTAGAAAAATAAAAAATCCAAAATTTTAAGGAGTAAGTTTTATGGCAGCCAAACAACTTGTTTTTTCTGAAGAAGCCCGTCGTAAATTGCAAAAGGGCATGGACACTCTGGCGAGTGCCGTCATCACCACCCTGGGTCCCAAAGGCCGTAATGTGGCTATTGACCGCAAATTCGGTTCCCCGACGATTACCCATGACGGCGTTACCGTTGCCAAGGAAATCGAATTGGAAGACCCCTTCGAAAACATGGGCGCTCAGTTACTGAAGGAAGCCGCCACCAAGACCAATGACATCGCCGGTGATGGCACCACCACCTCCACCGTCCTGGCACACGCGATTGTCACCGAAGGTTTGAAAAGCCTGGCGGCCGGTGCTAACCCCATGCTGCTGAAGCGTGGTATCGAGGCCGCTACCAAGGCCGTCACACAAAACATTAGCGAGCAGGCTATCGAAGTTACCACCAAAGAAGAAATTGCCAACGTGGCTTCTATTTCTGCGCAGGATCGTGAGATCGGTGAATTGATCGCCGAAGTGATGGATAAGGTCGGTAAAGACGGCGTTATCACCGTGGAAGAATCCAAGGGGTTGGAATTCGAAACCGAATACGTCGAAGGTATGCAATTCGATCGCGGCTACATCTCGCCCTACTTCATTACTGATCCTGAAGCGATGGAGGCCTCCATTGCAAATCCGCATTTGCTGATTTACGACAAGAAAATTTCTGCTGCGGCCGATATCGTTCCCCTACTTGAAAAAATGGTTCAGGTTGGGCGTCGTGAACTGATCATCATTGCCGAAGATGTAGATGGTGAAGCGCTGGCTACCCTGGTATTGAATAAACTACGCGGTATGCTCAACGTGCTGGCCATCAAAGCGCCCGGTTTCGGTGACCGCCGCAAGGCCATGCTGCAGGATATCGCTATTTTGACCAGCGCCACCGTTATCTCCGAAGAGACCGGTCGCAAACTGGAAAGCGTCACCCTGGCCGATTTGGGTACCGCCGAGAAAGTCACCTCCACCAAGGAAGAGACCACCATTATTGGTGGGCAGGGAGACCCGGCACAAATCAAAGGTCGCATTGAACAAATTCGTGTGGAAATTGAAAAGAGCACCAGCGACTACGATCGAGAAAAACTTCAGGAACGCCTGGCCAAATTGACCGGTGGTGTGGCGATCATCCGCGTAGGTGCTGCTACGGAGACCGAATTGAAGGAAAAGAAACACCGCGTGGAAGACGCACTCTCCGCAACTCGTGCAGCAGTGGAAGAGGGTATCGTCCCCGGTGGTGGTGTAGCACTCATCAACGCCCTGGCAGTGTTGGATGATGTCAAGATGGACAATGAAGATGCTCAAATGGGTGTCAACATGGTGCGCAAAGCCCTCGTTGTCCCGATGCGCAAGATTGCTGAAAACGCCGGACAGGACGGCTCTGTGGTTATCGAAAACGTGCGCCGTGCCCAAGAAAAGGCTGGTAAGCATACCATCGGCTACGATGTCATCAGAGATGAATATCTGGATATGATTGAAGCCGGTGTGATCGACCCCGCCAAGGTAACGCGCGGTGCGCTCGAGAACGCGGCCTCTATCGCTGCGATGATCTTGACCACGGAAGCGCTCATCACCGACGTTCCCGAACCGGAAAAACCGGCCGCTCCTCCAATGCCGGAATACTAAAAAAATACTTAGCAGGGCGGAGGGCAACTTTCCTCCGCCCTGTTGCTTTACAAAAGCATCATCTCAAAAATAAGGGGAAACGTTCCGAAGGTTTCCTCGAAAAG
>DYKW01000158.1 GCA_020722405.1 Anaerolinea thermophila | reverse complement strand
TCATTTTTTCATGGCGACTTCTCAATATTCTGGGGATGAGGGCACACCGTCCCGCGAAGTACCCGCAGGGTGAAGGTTTGAGCGACACAACCAGCTTTTCGAGGAAACCTTCGGGACGTTTCCCCTTATTTTTGAGATGATACTATTTACAACTTTTCTACAATTCCTTCATAACTTCTTCACAAGGCTGTTGTATCCTTTAGACAGCATAACAAACCCGCACACAGCGGGACACAAAAAAAGGAGTTGACACTATGAAGAAAAGCATTCTCTATCTGGCCATCCTGGCAGTCGCCATCGTAAGTTTGGGCGTCGGTACGTTGGTGTACGCACAAAGTACGACCCCGCCCGCAAATAGCACAAACACCCCGGCCACTCCCTTTGGGCACGGCCCTGGAAACCCAGAAGACAACCCTCTGCATGAGTACATGACCAACGCCTTGGCAGATGCCTTTGGCCTGACCCCGGAAGAACTACAGACCATGCACGATGAAGGCACTACCTTGTGGGATTACGCTGCCGAGCAAGGCATGACCATCGCCGATTTTCAGGCCAAGATGGAAGCCGCCCGCAGCGCAGCACTCGAACAGGCCGTTGCCGACGGCGTCATCACCCAGGAGCAGGCTGACTGGATGAGCAGCCACGGCCCCGGACAAAAGGGACACGGCTTTGGCGGCGGGAATTGCGATGGCAGCGGTCCTCACGGTCAACGAGGCGGCCGTTTCAACGGAATGCGCCCCTGGGGTCGCTGGCAAAACGCTCAACCCACCCGGTAAATAAAACATATCTCCTCTGACACTTCCGGCGCAGTCGCTCTGACTGCGCCGGAGTGCATTCTTGTCTGTCATCTCAGCGCTCTCTGCGTTCTCGGCGGTAAACAAGTACGACAGGCGACAGCCATCAATTTTTAGCCTTCAGCCCTCAGGCCTGGGCGAAAACCTTTTGCCCTTACTGCCATCCGACTAGCGGACTACGCGACTAAACGACTACGCGACTTAAAACGGCTTTTTCTTTGCGGCTCTGCGTCTTAGCGTTAAAATAGCAAACCACTACCCGCAGGGTGAATCCGTGCCATCTGTGGATCAATGTCGGTTATCTGCCGGTTTCGCCAGCCTCCGGTTACGGTAGATGTGTGTTTTGCGGTATGATTATGAGAGATGACCTATGACAAAAATTCAACTCACGACTGCCCAAATGGTCGAAGTAGACCGTTTGATAACGGAAACTTACGGCATTACGCTGCACCAGATGATGGAGAACGCCGGGCGCAACCTGGCAGAGATGGCACGGCGCATGCTCACGACGCTGACCGGCGCACACGTGACCGTGGTTTGCGGGCTGGGAAACAACGGCGATGGCGGGATGGTAGCCGCCCGTCACCTGCACAACCGCGGCGCGCGGGTAGATGTGGTGCTGGTAGGCGAGGTTCCCCACCTCAAACCTATCCCCGCGCACCAATGGGGCATTCTGCAACACATGGCGGCAGAAGCGGAAAACTTGAGCCTCCACAACGCGCCGCCAGGAACACCGATTGACCTGCCGCCGGCCAATCTGCTCATCGACGCGCTGATTGGCTACGGCCTGCAGGGCGATCCCCGCCCCCTGCAAGCAGCCTGGATTCGAGCAATGAATGCCCACCCGGCCCCGATTCTCTCATTGGATGCCCCCGCTGTTTGCCGAAGACACGATTATTCCAACTTCCTCCCTTACGCTATATGACGACTGAGATGTGGCTGGTTTTGGTGTTGCTGGCCGTTCCACTGGCCCTGGTCATGTGGGGCCGCTGGCGGATAGACGTAGCTGCGTTGTTTCTAATGGTCAGCCTGGGGCTGGCGCAATACCTGGGTTTTTCTATCTTGGGAAATGCACATACGCCTCAAGATGCAGCCCTGGCGGTTTCGGGTTTTAGCCAGCCGGTTGTCGTCACCCTGATTGGGCTATTCATCCTGACCCAGGCTCTCACCCACAACGGGGTGATGCGTTGGCTGGGGCAACGCCTGGCGACCGCCGGCGCAGCATCCGAACGACGCTTGATTCTTCTGTTCACCCTGACCAGCGTCCTGCTTTCCTTGATTATGAACAACATTGCCGTAGGAGCGCTACTGTTGCCGAGCGCCATGCAAGTCGCCCAAAAAGCCAAGGTCTCTCCCAGCAAACTACTCATGCCAATCGCCTTTGGCAGTGCGTTGGGGGGCATGACAACCTACTTTACCACCGCCAATATCGTGCTCAGCAATCTGTTGCTCATTGCCAGCCCCCCACAACAGCCACTAGGCATTTTGACGTTCGTCCCCACCGGCAGTTTGATCGTGCTGGCCGGTCTGGTTTACCTCACCACCGTAGGCCACCGCCTATTGCCGGACCGTCAATCGGACATACAGCAACTCATGTTTCGCCGCGCCAGCAGGGAAGTCGAAAGTTTGTATGCCCTGGAAGAACGTTTGTGGGAAGCCCACCTCCTGCCAAAATCTACGTTAGCGGGGAAAACGCTCCAGGAAAGCCGCATCGGTGCCGATTTGGGACTGACCATCGTCGCCATTGTACGCGATAAACAAACCATTTTTACCCCACAAGCAGAAGAGAAAATCTTGCCTGGTGATGTGCTTCTGTTGATTGGACGTGAAGAACGCGTACAGAAATTAGAAGAACTGGGGCTAAACATCGGACACAAATCCCACTCCATCAGCGCCTATGGCATAACGTTGATGGAACTGGCATTGGCACCTCATTCCGCTTACGTTGGGAAGACCATCAAGGAAATCGACTTCCGGCACAAGTACGGTTTCACGGTAGTTGCCTTGTCGCGTCGCAATCGCAATTATCGCACCGACGTAGGCGATCTACCGCTAGAATTAGGCGATGCCCTGCTCATCGCCGGCCCGACAGAACGCCTATCGGAGTTACACCACAACCCCGACGTCATCGTTTTCGAGACCATGCCGGAGGTTTCGGCCATTCCGCGCACCAAAGCCATCACCAGCCTGTTTTTGTTCGCCGGTTCTATTGTTCTCTCGCTGGTTGGGCTGCCCGTCTATCTCTCGATACTGACTGCGGCATTGGTGGCGCTGCTCCTGCGCTTGCTACCCTTTCAGGAAATGTACCGCTCTATCGAGTGGCAAGTGGTCTTCTTTATCGCCGGCATGTATGCCGCCAGTTTGGCAATGCTACATACCGGCCTGGCAGCCCTGGCAAGTCAGCAAGCATTGACCGCCTTGGGAGATGCCGGCCCTCTAACGCTGGCGGCCTTCGTTTTTCTCCTCGCGGCCGCGCTGACGCAGTTCATGGGTAGTCAGGCGACCGCCTTTGTCGTAGGACCCATTGCCATCAGCGCCGCCTTGCATTTGCACACCAACCCTCAGGCCATTGCCGTCGTCTCGGCAATAGGCTGTACGGCCTCCTTTTTGACGCCCATCTCGCATCCCGTCAATTTGATTATGATGAGACCCGGCAATTATCGGGCCGGTGATTTTTTACGTGTCGGAGCCGGGTTGATGCTGGTCACCTTTGCAGCGCTGATGCTCGGCATGGTCGTATTCTGGAAACTGTAAACGCGCCCCCTCGCACGCCCACCCAACTACCCGGCGGCGTGGAAGCCGCCTCTGCTAACCACCTGACCATCCGACTACCCAACTACCCAACTACCTAAACCAGCAATTCCAACTCTGAAGCAAGAAAGGCCAAAAACAAAGGCCACAGATTTACACGGACTCACACAG
>DYKW01000003.1:17177-23462 GCA_020722405.1 Anaerolinea thermophila | reverse complement strand
CCGGCCGCAGAAATCAGCGTCGAAGCGGCCGCACCTGGCGAGGGCGAAGCCGTGGTCCCCGCGCAGCCCGAAGCAGCACTGGAAGCCCCGCCCGATTTCGAAGACATGGACGCCGCCATGGCCTGGCTAGAAGGTCTGGCCGCCAAACAAGGCGTCAGCGAAGAAGAACTGCTTACCAGCCCCGAAGCGCGTCCCACCGAAGCCCCCAAGTGGGTGCAGGAAATCGGCGAAGAAGCCGCCGAACAAGCGGCCGAGCCTGCCGAAGCCGCCCCCGCGGAAGAATTACCCGATTGGTTCAGTGAATTGGGCGCAGAAGAAGCCGCACCGGCAGCGGAAATCAGCGTCGAAGCGGCCGCACCTGGCGAGGGCGAAGCCGTGGTCCCCGCGCAGCCCGAAGCAAGGTCGATACCCAGTTTCGAAGAATCTCCCGCTGGCATCTTGACACCCCCACCAGCATCTGAAGAGGTTCCCCTTCCACCACCGCCCGAATGGGTGCTAGAGGGCGAAGCCCCACAAGAAGAAGCCACCACCACGCCCATATCGTGGGATAAAGACGGTCAGGCATCCATAGAAAAAATGGATCTAAACCAGGCCTCCCTAGTACAACTTGAGCGCCTACCGGGGATTGGCTTCCGTCTGGCACAGGCCATTGTCACTTATCGCGATGCACACGGCCCATTTACAAGTCTGGATGATTTGGAAGCCGTCGCCGGCATTGGCCCAATGACCATTGCCGAATTACGCAACTTCCTGTATGTCATGCCTCCATCCGAGAAAAAACATCGACGGCCACCTACGGGTATGCCACTTCCCGATGCCCAAAGTGCCCTCGAAGCCGGCACGCCAGAAGAAGCCGTTCGCATCTTGCAGCCCGTCATTCGCAACGGCGGTGCGCTGGATGAAGTCATTCACCTCTTGCGGCGGGCACTTCACAAATATCCCGATAGTTTTGAATTGTGGCAAGCACTTGGTGATGCCTGTGTACGCGCCGATCGCCTGGATGAAGCCTTGGAGGCCTATGACCAGGCAGAGCAAATTCTCGTTCAAATCACCTGAAATGCGTGAATCTGGTACAATGTGCAATGCCTTGCCGCTGGAGTGGCAAGGCATTGCTTTGTCAATCCTGTGGTGATTCAGTAACAGGGTTCACTGAATCATCCATCAGTTTCAACTTCGAATCCTTATGGAGGTTCTCGTGGAGAAAACATTCGTACTCGTTAAACCCGATGGAGTGCAACGCGGCCTGATTGGGGAAGTCATCCGCCGCCTGGAACAACGCGGCCTGCGCCTGGTAGCGGCGAAATTCATGCAGGTCAGTAAGGAATTAGCCGAGACCCACTATGCAATTCACAAGGGCAAACCCTTCTACGATGGCCTGATTGCCTATATCATCTCTACCCCCGTCATGGCCATGGCATGGGAAGGCCCCAACGCGGTCGCGGCGGTACGACAAACCATGGGCGCTACCCGCCCCACCGAAGCCGCTCCTGGCACGATTCGTCACGATTTCGGCCTGGAAGTAGGACGTAACCTGACCCACGCTTCTGACAGCCCGGAAAATGGAGAAAAAGAAGTCGCCCTATGGTTCCGAGAAGACGAATTGGTCTCCTGGGAACGCGCGCTCGACCCCTGGTATTTTGAATAACCCCAAAAGGGAGTGGGAACAGCCCCCCCTTTTGGGTGGCCTCGTTCCCCTAAAGGCTCCACCCTCCCCTGGGCGAAGGCGTTGCTTTCGCCCAGTAATTTTTCCTACTTTAGTCCAGTTTTTCGCATACACGGTATAATTATTTTATCGTTTATCCATCCTACTTTTAGAGGTATTTATGACCTGGACGCCCGAACGCGTACAATTTGAACTGGAAAAAATCCTCCCGTTGGTGCAAAAACCAGGGCGTTATACCGGTGGCGAACTCAATCAGGTTGTCAAGACATGGGATGCAGTCCAAACACACGTGGCCTTTGTCTTTCCCGATGTCTATGACCTGGGGATGTCCAACCTGGGGATGACCGTGCTCTACGACCAATTGAACCGGCGTCCCGATACCTGGGCTGAACGCGTCTTCTCCCCCTGGCCAGACATGGAAGCGCAAATGCGGCGCGTCGGCATGCCGCTGTACTCGCTAGAAAGCAAACATGCGCTAAAAGATTTCGATATTGTGGGCTTCAGCCTGCCCTACGAAACCTTGTACACCAATAGTTTGAACGCGCTAGATCTGGGCGGTATTCCGATATTCGCAGAACAACGCAGCCCAGATGACCCATTGGTGATTGCCGGCGGACACGCAGTGTACAACCCAGAACCAATTCATGCTTTCTTCGACGCTTTTGTACTGGGAGAAGGGGAAGAAGTCATCCATGAGATCGTGGAAGCCCACCAGGCCTGGAAACGCAGTGGAGCACCACGTCGCGCCTTACTGGAAACGCTCGCCTGTATCTGGGGTGTCTACGTGCCGACATTTTACGAACCCCATTACCACGAAGACGGTACCCTTGCAGGTATTGAACGCACCTGGGGTGGTGCTCCTGAAACGATACAAAAACGCGTCGTTGCCAAACTGCCTCCCCCTCCCAAACGTCCGCTTGTACCGTATGTGGATATTACCCACAACCGCGTACCAATAGAAATCATGCGCGGTTGCACACGCGGCTGTCGCTTCTGTCAGGCTGGCATGGTCAACCGCCCTGTGCGCGAACGTCCGGTGGAAGAAATACTGGAGGCCATCGAACAGGCGCTCCATAACACCGGCATCGAAGAAATCGGGTTGCTCTCTCTGTCATCTTCTGACTATACGCATGTGTTAGACCTGGTACAACAGGCTACCAAACGCTTTGCCAATCAGCACATCAATCTCTCGCTGCCTTCCATGCGCATTGAAAGTTTTTCCATAGACCTGATGGACGAACTGCAGACATCACGACGCGGCGGCTTTACCCTGGCCCCCGAGGCCGCCACCGAACGCATGCGCAACATCATCAACAAGCCCGTCAGCACAGAACAATTACTCGAAACGGCGCGCGCAATTTACAGCCGCGGCTGGCACACCATCAAACTGTACTTCATGATTGGGCATCCATCCGAGACACTGGAGGATGTGCAAGCCATCGCCGACCTGGTCAAGACGGTACGCGAGGAAGGGCGCAAAATCATCGGCGGGCGGGCAAAGGTGCACGCTGGCGTAAGCACTTTTGTGCCCAAACCACACACTCCTTTTCAGTGGGTGCCCTGCGACACTTTGGAACAGATACAAGCCAAGCAAGCATTACTGCAACAAGAAGCACGCGGGAAAGGGCTAAAATTAAACTGGAACAACCCGTACGAAACCATGGTAGAAGCCTTCCTCTCCCGCGGAGACCGCCGCCTGGCAGAGGTAATCTACCGCGCCTGGCAGCGCGGGGCAAAATTCGATGCCTGGCATGAATACTTTCGTTATGATTTTTGGATGGAAGCCTTCGCCGAAGCAGGTCTCGATCCGGCCTTCTACACTCATCGTGAACGCAACATTGATGAGATTTTCCCCTGGGAGCACCTCAGCACTACAGTACGCAAGCGCTTCCTGGCACAAGATTATATGTGGAGCCAACAGCAGAAAACACGCATAGATTGCCGTCACCAGTGCTTTGCCTGCGGCATCCTGCCCACATTCAAAGATTTACGCATTGCCAACCCTGGTCCTGTTTGGCAGTGTCCAGAGGTCAGACCCAAAGAGCGCCACCATGTCGTACCGATGGTGCAGGTCCAAGGTTGACCATCTACTTGCGCCATGGGGACACAGCAATGCTGTCCCTTCTCCACGAAAAAACAGGCTGAAAATCTCATCCTTCCACGGACATTCAGACACGGCAAACAAACAAGCCTGTTTGCTTTTGAAATCACCACAAAATCAACAACCATGCAACGCATTCGGGTATTTTTCTCCAAAACAGAAGCCATGCGCTACACCGGGCACCTGGATATGCAACGCGCCTGGGAACGTCTGCTGCGACGTGCCGGCTTGCCGACCGTCTACAGTCAAGGCTTTAATCCGCGTCCCCGCATCCAACTGGCCGCCGCTCTGCCGCTAGGATTCACCAGCGAGACCGAGATTGTGGATTTTTGGCTGGAAACACAGCATGAAATCCACGCGCTGGAAGATCAACTAAAGCAGGTTGCGCCTCCTGGGATTGCAATTCATCAGGTAGAAGAAGTATCAGAGGAAGAACAACATGCCCCAGCCTTACAAAGCCTGATGCAAAGTGCCGAGTACCTCATCACCCTATTGCAGCCCATCCCTGATCTGCCAGAGCGGACGGCATCTTTAATGGCCGTTGACCATTTGCCACGCATTCGCCGTAAAAAAAAGTACGACCTGTGCCCTTTAATTTTCGCACTGGACGTACTGCCAAACGATGAAGCAGGCCATCAGCGTTTGCACATGCACCTGAGCGCTAAAGAAAGTGCGACGGGACGTCCTGAAGAAGTGCTAGATGCCATGGGTATCGAGCCGCATCTGGCACGCATTCACAGGGTGGCATTGCATTACGAACAAAGTGTGGGATAACGAAGGGCAGGTAAGTACTTGTCCCAAAACAACGCCGCACTGTATCATCTCAATAACCTGAGCGTTTTCTACCACCAAGGCACCAAGACACAAAGCCTTTATTCTTTCCTTCGTGCCTTTGGACCTTCGTGGCGAGGTTTCTGGGTAGGCGAAGGCAATGCCTTCGCCTACCCTCTCTGACGGTGGGTGAGGGATTCATAGGCTGTCCGGCGGCGTGGAAGCCGCCTCTGCTATTCCTTTTGCGTCTTAACAACTTTGCGTAGACACCCCAAAAATTTGAGAAATCAACATGCTCCCTGGCATACCACCAAGAACGAAAATGATCTGCTAGATTCTGGCGTTTTCTTATTCGATCGCAAATTTACATTGTTTTTCACCAGAGAGCAATTAAAAAAATCTGCGTCATCTGTGCCATCTGTGGACTAATGTCGGCTATCCGCCGGTTTTGCCAAACACCGGTGATCTATTTTCGGAATAGAGACCCGACTTGCTGCCAAACCTACAAAAAAAGTTGCCGCAAAACAATGTATCGGGTAGAATACAGACAACGTATCCACTATCTGCTACGTTAACCACAATATTCTTCCATTAGAGGCAAACCCATGGGCTTTCTATTAGCGCTTGCTTTTGGCTTTCTCCCAGTTTTTTTTTATGCCTGGCTGATATATTGGGTTGACCGTTACGAAAAGGAACCCAAAATCCTGCTGGGAGCAGTCTTTATGTGGGGGGTCGTAATAGCGGCTGGTGCCGCCTTCATCATCAATACCGTTTTGGGGGTAGGCATCTACATGTTCACCGGCTCGGAATCGGCCACCGACCTTGGCACCAGCGCACTCATCGCCCCCCTGGTAGAAGAAAGCCTGAAGGGATTTGCCGTCCTCCTGGTGTACTTGGTTGCTCGCAAGGAATTCGATTCTATAGTGGATGGCATTGTGTACGCGGCCATCGTAGCCTTGGGGTTTGCAGCCACAGAAAATACCTACTACATCTACAATTACGGCTACGCCGAAAACGGTTTGAGCGGCTTGTTGGCACTGGCTTTCATCCGCGTCATTCTAGTTGGCTGGCAGCATCCTTTTTACACCGCTTTTACCGGCATTGGCCTGGCAGTTTCACGATTGAACCGCAATTTTGTGGTCAAGGTAGGTGCTCCCATCACTGGCTGGATTTTTGCTGTCTTCGCACACGCTATGCACAATACCATTGCTACATTATTCGACAGTACGACCGGGCTGCTCGCGGGGACACTCATTGACTGGACAGGCTGGATCGCCATGGCGATTTTCTTATTATGGGTGTTGGCACGCGAACAAAAACTTCTTGTGCGCTTGTTACAATCCGAAGTACGCTCCGGCGTAATTACCCCAGAGCAGTACCAGGTAGCCTGTTCAACCTGGAAACAAAGCATGGCTCGCCTGCGGGCATTAATGGAAGGCAAATACAAAGAAACTCGCAAGTTCTACCAACTGTGCGGTGAACTGGTGCATAAAAAATATCAACTCGCTACCCTGGGGGACGAAGGTGGCAACGAACGCATTGTAGAAGACCTGCGCATACAATTGGCGCAACTTTCGATGAAAATAGAACAAAAATCTTCGTAGCAACGTAGTGCCGTTACCCCGTGCTCTTCACGTTGGCGTTTTCTATTTGCTCGCTATATTAGTTTTCGCCAAAGAATGGTGGGAGACTCTGTAACCTTCTCACCGTACCATCAGGCTCTGTCTGGCAGGGCAGACCAACCACTTTG
>DYKW01000003.1:0-17077 GCA_020722405.1 Anaerolinea thermophila | reverse complement strand
TACCATTTCATGGCACACGTACCATTTCATGGCACACGTACCATTTCATGGCACACGTACCATTTCATGGCACAAGTGGCACAGGTAGTAAACCCACAGTGCGGTTGGCGCTGCTCAAAATGAAAGACATGGAGCGGTTTGAAGATACGCGCAGGCAGCCATAGGTTATAATCCAACCCGTGGATATCTCTACTCACCTGCAGTCTCTTCTGGATACCTTGCCTGAGAAACCCGGTTGCTACCTGATGAAAAATGAGGCCGGGGAGGTGATTTATGTTGGCAAGGCCATTAACTTGCGCAACCGCGTGCGTTCTTATTTTCATAGCAGCGCCCAAAAAGATGCCAAAACCCGCCGGTTGGTTCAAAACATCGCAGATATCGAATGGATCATTGTAGGCTCAGAACTGGAAGCCTTGATCCTGGAGATGAATCTGATCAAGCGCTATCGTCCTCATTACAACGTGCGGCTAAAGGACGACAAACGCTACCCCTACATCAAAATACATTGGCAAGACCCCTTCCCAAAAGTAACCGTCACTCGTCACATACTCTCTGATGGCGCGCGCTATTTTGGCCCATACACCAGTGTATGGGCTGTTCACCAAAGTTTAGATGTCTTGCGGCGCATCTTCCCCTATTTGACTTGCAGCCGCACAATTACCGGCCAAGACAAGCGTGCCTGCTTGTACTACGACATCAAATTGTGCAACGGCCCATGTATTGGTGCGGTGACCCAGGAGCAATACCGCCAGATGATAGCCGACATGATGTCCTTTCTGGAGGGGCACTCTGACGACATCATACAACGCTTGAAGAGCGAAATGAACCAGGCTGCGGAAACACTAAATTTCGAGCGAGCGGCCGTATTGCGCGATCAATTGCTGGCGTTGGAAAAAATTGTTGAAAAACAAAAAGTCATTTCCTCAGAGTATCTGGACTCAGACGTCATCGCGCTGGCGCGTGGTGGAGACGATGCCGTCGCCCAGGTTTTCTTCATTCGAAATGGCAAGTTGATTGGACGGGAGTATTTCGTTTTGGAGGGCACCGAAGAAACACCAGATGCCCAGGTTCTGGGTGAGTTCATCAAACAATTTTATGATCAAAGCCCCAGCGTACCGCGCCAGGTATTTCTACCGCGCGAATTGGAAGAAACGCACATCATCCAACAATGGCTAAGGACACGACGCGGCGGTGAAAAGATAGAAATTCTCATCCCGCATGATGGCGTTCAGCAAGAACTGGTCAACATGGCTGCCGAAAATGCCATTGAGACGCTCTCCATGCTTAAGGCGCGTTGGGAGACCGATACCAACAAGCAAAGCACCGCGTTGGTGGAACTACAGCAAACCTTGAACTTACCTACCCCACCGAATCGCATCGAATGTTATGACATCTCCAATACCCAGGGCACCTATGCTGTAGGCAGCATGGTGGTCTTCGAGCAAGGCACCCCCAAGAAGTCGCATTATCGCCGCTTCGATATCCGTACGGTGGTCGGCCCGGATGATTTTGCCAGCATGGAAGAGGTGTTGCATCGCCGTTTCAGGCGCTGGCAAAGCATCCAGGAAGCCAAAACACACCCGGGCAGCAAGCCCGACCCATCTTTCGCCCGTCTCCCTGACTTGCTAATTGTAGATGGTGGCAAAGGACAACTCAGTCGAGCCGTCAAGGTGCTGCAAGAATTCAATCTACTGGAACGCGTACCGGTAACCGGATTGGCCAAGCAGGAAGAAGAACTCTTTTTACCTGGCCAGTCAGAGCCAATTCTTTTGCCGCGCGCATCTCAGGGCTTGTATCTAATCCAACGGGTACGGGATGAGGCCCATCGCTTTGCAATTATGGCGCATCGCAATCGCCGAAAGCAAGAGAGCGTCCGTTCGATGTTAGAATCAATTCCCGGAATCGGTCCCCAACGGCGCAAAAGCTTGTTACAATATTTTGGTAGCCTGCAAGCCATTCGCAAAGCATCCGTAGAAGAATTGACAGCCGTTCCCGGTATTACTCCCAACCTGGCAAACATCATCAAGGCTCACCTTGCAGAATAGGCTGGCCTTACGTAACAATACGGATAGATTCATACACGATGAAAACAACCTGGATTGTTGACGATGATCAGGACATGATTAAGGCACTCAGCCTGATGTTGCAGCTATTGGATTATAAAGCCCACGCCTTCCATAGTGCACGGCAGGCAGCAAAGGCGTTATTGGCAGGAAAACGACCAGATTTGATGATTCTGGACATCAATATGCCAGAAGTCACCGGCTTGGATCTGTTAGAATTCATCCGTAGCCGACGGCAATGGAGTACCCTGCCAGTGATTATGTTTTCATCCGAAGCCGCCGATGTCCAGGTAGACCGTGCGATGGCGCTCGGCGCAAATGCTTATATCTTCAAGCCTGTAACGATTGAAGAATTGGAAGATGCTATCGTCCGCGCCACACAATCAACGCACAAATAATTAAATTTTCAGGAGTATCCTATGGCAAAAAAGAAAAAAATTTCTCAACCTTCATGGCGTCAACGCCGGGGGATGCATACCCAACGAATCGTGATGGGCATCTTTGGTGTACTCATCATCCTCTCCATGGTGCTTGCACTGGTTGCAAAATAGGCACCGCGGAGAAGCAAGAAAAGAACGCCCTGGAGGGCGTTTTTTTCTCCAGACCAATTAGATTACCAGAAAACGCCTTTCACCAACTATGCTCATTATCCATGCCTCCCAACTTTTGACCCTTACGAAGCAGCCGCAACGTGGAACGCATCTGGGGCACCTGGGTATCATTCCAGATGGTGCCGTACACATCGTGGATGAACACATTGCCGAAGTGGGCACATCCAGCGACCTGCTGGCCGCGCATCCTCATGAACCCATCCTAGATGCCGGTGGACGCGTTGTCATGCCCGGATTCGTAGACCCCCACACCCACCTGCTATGGGCCGGTGACCGCGCCGCCGAGTTTGAAATGCGCCTGCAAGGAAAGACTTACCTCGAGATACTACAGGCCGGTGGCGGCATTCTCTCTACGGTGCGTGCCACCCGCGCTGCCAGTGTGCAGGCCTTGGTAGATGAAAATCGTCCCCGCTTACAACGTGCTTTAGCCCACGGTACCACCACGATCGAAGTCAAAACCGGTTACGGATTGGAAACGCAAGCGGAATTGCGTATGCTGTCAGCCATCCTGCAACTGGATGCAGAACTCTCCATAGAGATCCTCCCGACCTTCCTGGGGGCGCACGCCATCCCCCCAGAGTGGCGCGCCAACCCCGAGGGATACACCGACCACCTGTGTGGGGAGATGCTTCCGGCGGTAGCCTCTTGGTGGTCAGAACACGCGTCCGGGCGTCCGCTTCCCTTTGTGGATGTGTTCTGCGAAACCGGTGCTTTCACTCTAGCACAATCCCGCCGTATCCTGGAGAAGGCCAAATCCCTGGGCTTTCCCCTCAAAATCCACGCTGACGAATTCGACAACCTCGGTGGCGCATCGCTGGCCGCCGAATTAGGAGCTGTCTCCGCCGACCATCTGGTAGCCACTTCAAAGCACGATATCGAAGCCCTGGCTGCTTCAGATACGGTGGCTATTGGCCTGCCATGCACACCCTTTGGCCTTGCAGAAGCCCATTACACCCCCGCACAAGACATCCTGGCCGCAGACGGTCTGTTGGCACTGGCCACCGATTGTAACCCCGGTACAGCATGGTGCGAATCCATGCAGTTTGCGATTGCGCTGGGTTGCCGCTACATGAAATTAACCCCCGCACAAGCCATCGCCGCGGCCACCGTCAATGCTGCGACCGCGATCGGTCGAGCAGACGTACTCGGCTCCCTGTCCGCGGGCAAACAAGCCGACTTGCTCATCCTGAATGTCTCTGATTACCGTCATCTGGGATACCGCTTTGGAACCAACCTGGTAGAAACCGTAATCAAAAAGGGAGTAGTGTGTGCGTGACGGGCTTTTGTAAAAACAGAGGCTACTATGCTCAACGGATACACTCTTGACTTGACGACTGTCTTACTCTTTATCGCGGTGTTGCTCCTAATTTGGGTGGCACTGCGCTTTTTGCTCAAACTGGCCGCTAAAATCTTCGCCTGTGGCTGTGTGGTGATTCTTCTCATCGCCGCAGGGTTGTTCTTACTGACGTATTTCGGTGAACAATGGATTCCATGAAAGCCCCTACATTGCAAGATGCTCGTGCGTGGTACCCGGATGATGACATCCACGGACTGGGGCACATCGCCCGGGTTTACCATCTGGCCGAGCATTTGGCCCAGGCCGAAGGTGCTGATTTGGAAATCGTGCGGGCGGCTGCACTGTTACATGATGCCACACATGCTGACCCTCGCCACCTTGGGCGTGCAGAACACCACCGGGCCTCGGCCGCCTTTGCCAGAGACATTCTGGCTGCGCGTAACTGGTCAGAAGCAGGCATTCAGGCAGTGGAACACTGCATTCGCGCCCACCGCTACCGAGATCGCCGCGAAGAACCCCAAACCCTGGAAGCGCGCATCCTGTTCGACGCCGATAAACTGGATGCCATCGGCGCGATTGGTGTAGCACGCGCCATCGCTCACGCCACCCAAAGCGGCGCTCCCATTTACGCTCCACCGTCGGAACGCTTTATCCTTTCCGGGCAGCGTGAGGCCAATGAACCGCACAGCGCTTACCACGAGTACATTTTTAAACTCTCGAAAATCCGCGCGCGTCTGTATACCCCAACAGCACGCCATCTGGCAGAAAAACGCCATCGCACTATGGTAGATTATTTCGAAGCCTTACAATCGGAAATGCAAACACTTTAAATGCTCTGCATACCCTGATTGTAAAGATCAACCAGCGCAGGGCCAAGCAACGCCAACACAACAATCACAATGACCACTACCAGTGAAATGATTAGCGCATATTCTGCCAGCCCTTGCCCATAATTTTTTCAATAGATGATGCATACACCAAGCCTCAAAAAAATTCATCCTGCTAAGAGCAACCTCGAATTTGTAATCCCATTTTACATGAAATCTACATTCCTCTATCATAACAATTCTATGAGATTCATATCCAACACCTTCTCGATTTTCACAAAAAAGGCTACAATGAAGGCATGAACACACAACATGGCCCTATCTTGGTTGTCGAAGATGTTGCGAATATCCGTGAATTTTTAGCCGTCACGCTGCGCTTTAAGGGCTATCCTGTAATTACGGCTGCTAACGGCAGTGAGGCATTGGAACGAATTGCATCTGAGCCACCAGCGCTGGCACTTACAGATATCCTGATGCCTAAAATGGATGGCTATGCGCTCGTTTACCATTTGCGCACCAGCCCCGAAACCAGTAGGGTGCCTATTATTTTCCTTTCTGCCACCTATGTTACGCCGGAAGACCAGGAATTTGCAATGAGCCTGGGCGCGTTTCGCTTTCTGGAGAAACCGGTAGATGCCGATGAATTGTTGCGCGCAATTGAAGAAGCCCTCATGGAAGGGCCGAAGACCACACCTACCCCACCTGAGCAAGAACTCTTCTACCGCGGATATCGCAAGAGACTGGAAACAAAATTGCGACAGAAGAACGCCCAGATTGCGCGTACTGAAACCCTCTTGAAAACCATCTCCAACGATCAGCGACCAGTCTTTGAGTCGCTGCTGAAAGAAGCCTACCAACACCGAGAGGCCATTCAAGCGGAATTGGATGACCTGAACCGCATCCTAGCATCCAAACAAGAGAACGTTCAACCTGACGAACCAACCACACCGAGTTTATAACCCCCCGAAAGTGTTTTCTGGGGCGAAAGGGAACTTCGCCCCGTTTTTTTGTGCCTGTATCTTCCCGAATTTTCGGGCAACCCAAAAACCTCAATGCAAAAGCAGGTGACAGGCGACAAGCGTCAGCCATCAGCGAACAGTGATCCATCCGACCGCAAAATACAAAGTAGAAAGTAGAAAGTGGGAAGTGGAAAGTACAAAATGTCTGCCAACTACCCAAACTACCAAACTATCTAACTACCTAACTACCTAACTATCCGATTACGCGACTTGAAACGGTTTTTTCTTTGCGGCGCTGCGTCTTGGCGTTAAAATGGCAACTCGCTCTCCCGAGTTTTTGAGATGATACGGAGAGCGACTTAAAAATCTGTGCCATCTGTGGATTAATATCGGCTATCCACCGGTTTCGCCAGACGCCAGAAGGTAAAAAAACGCTCAAACGCCCCAGGTTATTGAGGCAATACCTACCACCAACGAAAAATCCTGCCTTGAACACAATGACAACATCCTCATCACAAACTCAGCATCCCCAACTGTATGACCTCATCCTACTTGCACACCAGGCGGGAGAAATCCTGCGCCTGGGGTACGGAAAAACCCACCAGGTGGACTACAAAAGCCTGATAGACCCAGTTACCGAAATAGACCGCCAGTCCGAGACCTTCCTGGTGAGCAACATTCAGCAACGCTTTCCCGGAAGTCGCATTGTGGCGGAAGAAGGCGGCGAAACTTTCGGCGACGGCGACGGCACCTGGTACATTGATCCGATAGACGGCACGGTAAACTACGCGCATGGCATACCTATTTTTTCGGTGTCACTGGCTTATGCTCAGGATGGCGAAGTTCAATTTGGTGTCGTATATGCCCCACTGATGGATGAATGCTTTGCGGCTGCTCGCGGCCAGGGTGCGACGCTCAATGGGCAGCCAATCAGGGTTTCGTCGACAGATAATCTGGATCGCAGCCTGCTGGTGACCGGTTTCCCTTATCACGTACGAACTACAGAAGAGAACAACCTCAACTGGTACGCCCATTTTGCACTGCGCACGCAGGGCGTCCGACGGTTAGGCTCCGCGGCGCTGGATTTATGCTACGTAGCGGCGGGACGCTTCGATGGGTATTGGGAGAAATTCGTCCAACCCTGGGATATTGCTGCCGGCGCATTGATTGCTCGTGAGGCGGGAGCACGCGTCACGGCCTACAGTGGGTCCACAGAACTCTTTCACCAACCATGTTCCATTGTGGCTGCCAACCCCACCATTCACACCGCACTGATGGCAGAATTTCGCGCCAATGGGTTGAAAACATAAACAGCGAGTATCTCTTACGAAGTTTCGTGAGAATGGGTTACGCCATTCATCCACCGGCGCAACATTTCCAGGTCTATCCTAGACGTCATATCCAAACTTAGAGGGGTAACAGAAACTACACGACGGACCGTTAAAGCAAACACATCCGTACCTTCCTCGTAAACCCCGTTTTTCTTACGGCGATAACCGACCGAGCCGGGTTGGTTCCACTGCTTGCGCTTTGGTGGCACGGATTCGTAGTAGGAATCTCGGGAAAGACGCGTCCATTCCCAAGGGGTATCGGGACGGGCATCTGCGGGGACATCCACTTTGATGACATCTACATCCGGCGGGAAGGTATTCCCAGTCAAAAAACGAGCAAACAATGTCGTAAAGTGCGCCGCAACACTGAAATCCACCTCCCGTGAGTAGGAAAGGTGGTGTTTGGCTTCAGTCTCCAGCGAAACAGCCAATGCGGGAATGCCCAGCGAGGCCGCCTCTAACGCGGCACCAACCGTCCCAGAAATTGTGATCCCTAAACCAACGTTTTCTCCATAATTGATTCCAGAAACCACCAAATCGGGGCGGCGCGGTGTGATTTCTAGTACACCATGCAAAACAGCCTGAGCAGGCGAGCCGCCTACCGAATAAACTACCCACTGTTGACCATGGACACTCAGTTGATGTTCCTGGATAACCCCATCCGAAATGCTCGGCTGGCTGCGGCCAGCTCCAGAATATTGATCGCGCGGCGCAACAACATGCACGTATCCCAGAGAAGACAAGGCTTCTGCAGCCGCCCACAGACCTGGGGAATGGATACCATCATCATTGGTAAGTAAAATTTGTCGTTCTTCCATAATCGTCTAAAACTCTTTCTTCGGATAGGTGTGCTCCACAACCTCGCTTTGATGGCTATAGGTACACACGGATTATCATACATCCCATATTGTGCTCCCAAATAGGCCAGCGCGACAAGAGGGGGTAAAAAGTGCGAGAGAGGAACAATTTTATTCGTTATTGGTCTACATTTCACCCACCGTATTGGTAATCACAACCTCTCATCAGGCAAAGTTGAAATTCCCGGCCGAAATAAAAACAGGAGCGTCAGGTTTGACCGCTCCTGTGTATGGCGCCCTCGGCGTGATTCGAACACGCGACCCCTTGCTCCGCAAGCAAG
The DNA here is from genome assembly GCA_020722405.1 of Anaerolinea thermophila. GTDB lineage: Bacteria > Chloroflexota > Anaerolineae > Anaerolineales > DRKV01 > DRKV01. Next base: position 8,851 of record DYKW01000003.1, on the reverse strand, counting down.
TGCTCTATCCATTGAGCTACGAGGGCATACCCTTCCTTGCGTACGCTCGCCTATTCTACACGATATATTTTTTACGGTCAAGGGAAATGTGCAAAAAAAATACGGGGACTTCGGATCAAGTTTCCAATATCGAGTGTCCTTTTTGGGCCTTCTCGTCTACTCCTGAAAGGGCATAGCGTTCAGCCACCGGTTTGATAGGCAATTGCACATAAAAGGTGCTGCCGGGTAAATTTTCCTCATCGTGCCCCGGACTCTCAGCCCAGATGCGCCCATTATGGGCCCGGACAATCCCACTGGCTATTGCCAACCCCAAACCAGGCCCCCCTCCTTTGAACTTTGTACGCCCGGAAGAATGCACCGAAACTTTACCGGTTTGATAGAATTTTTCGAAGATCAATTCGTGATGTGCCGGATCAATACCAATACCAGTATCATGTACACTGATTTGGACCGCTGGGACGTTATCATCCCCCAGCACCTTGCTGCCGCGGATGGTGATATGCCCACCATCGGGGGTATATTTGATGGCATTAACCACCAGATGGTAAAAAACCTTGTACAACAATTCAGAATCTGCTTGTATCCAGGGCAATTCCTGTAAGTCTTCAACTGTCAAGGTCAGGTTACGCTCCTGCAATGCTTCCTTTAGTTCTCCGGCTACGCGCCGAACAACCATGTGCAGCCAGGTCGGTTCAATGTGCATGCTAAGCGTCTGGTTATCGATTTTACTCACATCTAACATGCTGTTGATAATCTCGTGCAGCCGATTGACGCCATCCATCACGCTTTTTAGCAATATCTGGCTATCGGGGTCATCAACCACGCCGGGACGACTCGCTAGCACCTGGGTATAGCCTTTGATGACCGTCAACGGAGTGCGCAACTCGTGTGCAGCCACCTCAATGAAATCGGCTTTCGCCTGATCGAGGCGTGCCAAATTATGATAGGCTTTTTCCAATTCGGCATTGAAACGCGTAATCTCATCATACAAACTAGCATTCTCCAGAGCAATGGCTGCCTGACCGGCAAAGGTCAACACCAAAGCCGCATCTTCTTCGCTAAAAGCAGCGGCCTCCTTACGCGTTAACGAAATCATGCCAATAACGCGATTTTTGGTAATCAGTGGCACGCCCATCCACGAACGGTTGAGCGGCAACCAATCCAATTGCTGCCAACCACTGGCTTGGGTGACGTCGTCCACCCAGATTGGACGATTAGCCTGCACCATCTGCTGGAAAACATCGTCCTCGCGAATTGCAACGCGCAAATTCAGTGCACGGCGATTATCGGGAAAACCACGCTGGGCGATAATTTCGAGTTCATGATCGCGCTGCAACATCACAGAACCCCGCTCATAGGGCACAACGGCAGCCAATTGCTCCAAGATTTGCTGCGGCACCTGGCGCATATCCAGGCTACTTGCCAATTCCCCGCCAATTTTTTGCAGCGACTCAGCCAATTTACGTCGCTGTTGCTCGGCTTCGTACAATTGCGCGTTACGAATGGCAACGGCTACCTGGTCGGCCAGCCCTTGCAACAGCATGATCTCTACCGGTGTGAAGGTGTGACGAGTATCGTGCTGGATATCCAGCACGCCGATGACCTCATCCCCCATCCGAAGTGGCAAGAAGAGCGCCGAAAGGGCTTCCGATAACTCTGGAAGATGCGGATACTCCTTTGCACTGCGGACATCCTCCAGAGGGAAGCAAACCCCTCGGGTACAAACTTGCCCCAAAACCGAACCGGACTCAAAGGTGTACCGCGTACCCTGAGGGGGGGGCTCCACCCCAGGGGGACAACTGCCCACCTGCAACGTCAGCGCCTGTGATCCTTCCTCCGCCTCATCCACCAACCAAACGCCCACGAAATAAAAACCGAAGCGTTGCTGAATGAGGTGAACCACATGCGGCAAGAGTTCTTGCAACATGAGCACCGTGCTAACCTGACGGGCAATCTCGCTACCCAACTGCAAATGTTGCAAGGTGATGTTGTTTTCGGGACGTGGGCGCGAACGCACTCGTCGCAACCCCAACAGGTAGGCTGCGCTGGCGACGATCACAAGTAGGAATAACCACCAAAAAGTATTCACACTATCCGATAACAGGCAAAAAGCAGGGCGATTTTCTGGATTGTATCACCCAAAAAGCAAATTTTTCAAGGTCATTTGTATTCTATCTGCCAGGGCTAAATTTGTGCGTGGCAAAGACGAGTTAAAACGATGGCAATTCAAAAAAGAAGGGTATAATGCCCTTTACCCGTTAGACAAATATCTCATTCAATTTTCATTCCGAGAGACAAACCCCATGACCGTTGACTCATCAAATACGCAATCCGATTTCCAAGCGCAAAAAGTGCTCAGTATCGCCTGGGGGCACTTTACCCATGATACTTTTTCGGCCTTCGTAGCGCCACTATTGCCTCGACTGATTGAAAAATTATCGCTCACGTTTACCCAAGTTGGTATGCTGACCAGTCTGGTGCAATTACCAGCCGTGTTGAACCCATTCATCGGCTATCTGGCAGATGGCACCAGCATGCGCTGGTTGGTTATTTTGGCACCCGCAATGACGGCTACGCTGGCCAGCCTGCTGGGAGCGATGCCATCCTACGGCGCGGCTTTGGTGTTATTGCTCACAATGGGGGTGAGTATCGCCATGTTCCATGCCCCCGCACCGGCCATTGTGGCCCGCCTTTCAGGGCGACAAACCGGCAAAGGAATGGGCTGGTTCATGGCCGCAGGCGAACTGGGACGCACGCTAGGTCCGTTGCTGGCGGTATGGGCAGTTGCAACCCTATCCCTGGAAGGTATGTGGCCGGTCATGTTGTTGGGTTGGACTGCCACACTTTTGCTAGCGTGGCGATTGCGCAACACACAAGCCTACATTCCTCCACAACGTAACGTTAGAAAAATTCTGCCACACCTGGGGCGAGTTTTTATACCATTGGCAGTTATCATACTGTTGCGCAACGCTTTGATGGTAGAATTGACCACCTACCTGCCTACATTTCTCGAAGGAGAAGGAGCAACACCGCTTGCTGCAGGCGGCGCACTCTCGTTACTAGAAGCGGCCGGCATCCTCGGGGCACTGATTGGCGGGCCGCTGAGCGATAAATTCGGGCGCAAGGTGGTTTTAGGCGGTGCCATTGCTACAACCGCGGGACTCACGACGCTTTTCCTACTGGCTCAAGGCTGGCTGCGCATTCTGCTGTTGGTAAGCATAGGGTTCACCAGCCTGGCACCACAGCCAATTTTTCTGGCCATCGTGCAGGATCACTTTCCACGGCATCGGGGCGTAGCAAACGGGCTGTACATGTCGACGGCATTTTTACTGCAAAGCGCAGCACTCTTCAGTGTAGGAGCGCTAGGAGATGTTGCCGGGTTACGCACCACCTTTTGGTTGGGTACCGGCCTGAGTTTGCTGGCTATTCCCGCTATTTGGATGCTGCCATCACCCGCAAACACTGTCTTGGAGGATTCCGCATGACGAATATCCTGCTTGCCGGCACCGTTGCGCTGGCTATTTTCACCCAAAGTTTTTCCGGCTTTGGTTTCGCGCTGGTTTCCATGCCCATTATCACCCCTGTGTTAGGGCTAAAGGTCAGTGCGCCGCTGGTGGCATTGTTGGGCGGCACAGCAGAAATTATGCTGATTGCCTATTTCCGAGAATCGTTGACGTTTCAAGAGATGGGGCGTTTAATCTTTGCTTCCCTGGTAGGCGCCATGGTTGGGGTGAGTGCGCTGCGCTGCGTGCCAGAGCGAATTCTACTTCCCTTGTTGGGGATCACCCTGGTAGGATACGTACTGTATAGCTGGTTGCACTTCAAACTTTCTGAGATGCGTTCCCCCTGGTGGGCATATCTCCTGGGCGGACTTTCCGGGGCGCTAGGGGGGGTATATAATACTTCCGGACCGCCGGTAATCATCTACGGACACGCTCGTCGCCGGTCTCCCAACCAATTCAAGGGCAACCTTCAGGGTTTCTTTTTCATCAACAACATCTTTGTGCTGGTGGGACATGCCATCAACGGCAATTTTACCCCTCAAGTGTGGCAGTCCTATCTGTATTCTTTGCCAGCTCTTGCCCTGGGAATCGCAGGTGGGCTGTTTCTTGGGAAAAGGGTCAGCAGCGAACGTTTTCGCCAGGTTATTCTGGCAATGCTTTTCCTGCTGGGCTTACGATTACTTTGGATTTTCTAACCGGAGGTAAGACAAAATGCTGCTTGAAAATACTCCTCGCCAATGGTTATTTGCCATCTTGTTCGCAGTAGGATTATGGCTGGCAATGATCTGTCCCGTCCTGCTCCCGGGGCACACCCATTGACTATGCGCAATCGCAACGCTATCTAACTGACAAACTCTCCCGCTAGCCGCTCAAAAAGCGGTTCTCCAAAAAATCCAACACCGGGGGTCAATCCAGCCAGCCTGGACATCACAACGTTCCTCGAAGTTCTCACTGCCAATAAAGGCATTCAGTGAGGTCCGTGTCTCTGCGTCTAAAACACCATGCAATGGGCCAGCGTACACGCCAGCCACCTGCATAATGCGCTGTAAACGGCGCACAGATTCCCCTTCCAGACGCAGCCGTTCTTCCGGCGGGCTTGCACCAAAATATAGGTCTTGCATCTCCAGCAATTCTCCCAACCGCGCCACCGGATCGGGATGATCGTCCACACGATAATCTATCCAACGATCCAGATAACCGCCGTATCCCCCATGTGGTTTAACAACGTAGATGGCAGCGCTTTGCCGTCCGCGACGGTCACCACCGGCGCGGTCACCGGCCAACAGCGCCTGCCACAGGCGCTGCGGTAATTCACCAGTGGTCTGCAAAAAGGCCTGTTCCATGGCCGCTACCACCTCGGCACCGGTCAGGATGTTCCCCTGAACGGCAAACCCTGGGCCGGTCTGCCCACCAGCCCAAGGGTGACATTCCGCTCCCGTAAAGGTTGCCGCTCGTCCCTGGGCGTCCACCAGCCCCACCTGGCGTGTCTCACGCTGTGGGTCGTCGACCAACAAGCGCTTCAGGGTTTCCTGGGCACTCAAGCCGTCAGCCATCATCTCCAGGCCGAGCAGCCCATAAGATAGATTGGCATACAATTGGGTCGCCAATGCGCCGGCGCCAATTCTAGCCCAAGACACCATCGCTCCAACGGCGGGAAATTTGGATGCTACAGCCACGCCCCAGGCTTGCTGCTCTAGGTCACAGGCTACAATAGAAAACGTCATAATACGCCTCCTTAAAGAACAAAAGGAACCCAAACGCATTATAATGTGCTTTGCAGGCAATTCCGAGAATAACGAACCCACGTTTATAATTAACTCATGGAAACCACTCTTGACCCTTTGACAGGGGCATATACGCGTGCCTTACTCCAACAACGGCTGGAGGAGGAAATTAGCCGCACCGAACGCGAAAAAACAGCGTTCAGCCTGATACTCCTCGATCTGGACTATTTCAAAAGTGTCAACGATGCTTTTGGGCACGATGTCGGGGACGCGGTACTGAAAGCCTTCGTAGCGCGGCTACGCCGGTTAATACGCCGCTCCGATATCATCTTCCGCTATGGGGGCGATGAGTTTTTGCTGCTTTTACCACATACGAATACCATGCAGGTTCATGTGCTATCAGCACGCTTGCAACATGCCTTTCGCGATCAACCACTTCCTACCGAGCCCCCGATTTCGCTGACAATCAGTGGCGGTACAGCGACCTATCCTGTAGATGGGCGTACCATCGAGACCCTCTTCCGCGTTGCCGATCAACGGCATTACACAGCCAAACACCAGGGGCGCGCACGTATCGTCTCAAAAGACGAAAGCCTTCCAACCCACTTTTTACTCAAAGAACCAGAGCGTATCATTGGGCAAGAACAAGCCATAGCCTCATCCCAACAACTTACTGAACAACTAAAAAAGCAACAACGCGCGGTTTTATATGTGCAAGCCGAGCGCGGCACAGGGGTTTCCATTTTTTTCAAGCACCTCACTCGCCTGGCACGTCTACAAGGCTATCTGGTACTGCACATTCAGGGCAACGCAGCACGCAACAAACGCATTTTAGGTGCACTTCACGAGGCAAAAGTGGAAGGGGTATCCAGATTCATCAAACAGTGGGACGAAATCGAATTACCTCAAACCTGGAGCAATCTGGTAAGGGAAAAGCAAGCCACCGGCTGGCTGGTGTTGGTAGAAAACTGGGATATGCTGGATGATGTTTCTCGAGCATTGCTGAGACGTTTGTTTTTCTCTTCGGATATCCCCTTCTTTGGGTTAGTCTATCATCTCCCGGCATCCCCTATTTGGGAACAAGGTTTCCCCTTCGATGTTACCCCAAGGCTAAATACGTCGTTATCTCCTTTTAGGCGCGACCAAACCCAAGTATGGGTACAGCAAATCCTCAAGTGGAATCCCCCAGATCCATTTATAGACTGGCTCCAAGAACAAACGGAGGGGCGCGTGGCCTATATCTTGCCGGTTTTGCAGGCTTTGCGAAATGCCGGTTTATTAACGGCATTGGAAGCGCGCCAATGGCAATTAAACGAGGCATATAAGACTTTCGATGTCTCCCCCTATACACACCCACCAAAATCTAAGGGGAATATTTACCCTCTGGAAGACAATCTCATTGGGCGGAATAAAGACTTGCGCTTACTCAAAGAAGCCATTATCGAACAACGTTTGGTTTCCATCGTAGGGACCGGTGGCAGCGGCAAGACCCGCCTGGCACGCCAGGTCGCCGCGGAGAGCATGACAAATTTTCCAGATGGTGTCTTTTTCATTCCCCTGGAAGATATCCAACTATCACACCGGATTCCACAACGCGTGGCTGAAACCTTACAGTTAAAATTGACAACCCAACAGCCCACCGATGCAGCAGTGTTCGAAGCTTTGAGGGATCAGCGCATGTTGCTGGTGTTGGATAATTTTGAGCAACTGGCTGCAAACGATGATTTTATTTCCAATTTCTTGCAGCAAACCCGTGGGCCTCACCTATTGGTCACCACGCGCACCCCGCTGGGATTGTACGAGGAAAATCGTCACCTGTTGAGCGGCCTTAAGGTGCCAGAACACCATCGCGAGGAAACAGCCGACTTCTTTGAATACATTCCAGCAGTACGCCTTTTCCTGGACTCGGCGCGCCGTTATGGGACCAATATATCGTTAACCGCTCAAAATCGAACATATATCGCCGAAATCTGCCGAATGACGGATGGGGTGCCGCTAGGATTACGCTTGGCTGCCTCATGGACACATCTCTTTTCGCTTCAATCGTTGGTCGAACGCATGAAACAGGGAAGTGGTATGCTTTCCGAAGGAACTTATACCCACCTGCCAGAACGACAGCGTTCGATTAACGCTATTTTTGATGCCTTTTGGGACAGCCTGGTGCCCGCGGAACAAGAAATGTTGATGGGGTTATCCATCTTTCCACAGGCTTTCAGCCCTAAGATGGCGCGCGATATTTGCCAAGTCTCAATGTTCTTTTTAGACGGATTAGTGCAACGTGCCATCCTAAACCGAGACAGCCATGCTTTATACCATTTTCATCCTCTGCTGCGTCAATACTTGGGCGATCATTTGTCACGCCATACTGAAGTCAGGCACAGAGTACAGCAACAATTTATAAAAACACTGTCCACATGGTGCACTGAACGCACTCCCGTATGGGACAATATTTATTTCCAAGACATACACCTGGAAATTCAGAACGAACTACCAAATTTGTATCTAGCCTGGGACTTGGGGATAAAACACGGCCAATACCAGTACCTACAGCCCATCCTAAATAGCCTGCACAACTATTATCAACACTATGGCTGGTTCCACGCCGGCATACGCCTGGCAGAAGCGTTGCTAGATGCATTGGAAGCCACTTCCACATCTTATCCTATCCTATTTGGATATGCCCACTTGACGTTAAGCACTTACACTTATCATCTGGGAGATTATCATCGCGGCCTATCTCTAGCACTACAAGCCTTCCGGATTCTCCGTAAGCACGGCAGCCTGTTAGATCAATTCTATGCTTCTAGCACCCTGTCACAACAGTACAGCGCCATTGGGCAACACGACAAAAGCCGCCCCTTGATGTCATGGCAAGTGCAACTCGCCTCAAGAATCCAGCAACCAGCCCTGTTGGCCAAAACTTATGCAAACATTGCCATAAGTGCTTATCAAGAAGGGGATCTGAACACAGCCGAAAAATACTGGCAGCAGTCACTAACCATCAACAAACAACATCACACTGGACGAATGGCGGCGACGCTCAACAATTTAGGAAATGTGGCATACGAACAGGGAAACTACGAACGCGCGAGAGAATACCTGGAGCAAGCCTTAACACTGGCCAAACTGATGGAGGGACAAACGCTACTGGCAAGCATATACGATTCCCTGGGGAAAGTGCTAACAGCCCAAGGAGAGTATCCATATGCAAGTGAAATGTTGTTCTGCGGCCTACGCATCTGCCAACGCGTGGATGCGATTCCTCTGGGGCTAGAAATCTTGTGCAACATAGGTCATCTACAAGCCGCTAACGGGCAGTTGGAACCGGCTGCCCGTATCTGGCGCGCAGTATTAGCCGATTCTCGGGCTGTGCATAGTGTCAGGAAAATGGCAAAAAGTGCCCTCGAATCATATCGGCTGCCTCATCCATCCGAACAACCACACTCCGAAATAGATTTTTCAGCCTGTCTGGAGATCCTTCAGAAAGAAGGGGTCATTTCAGATGCCGACCTCCAGGCTACAGATTGATGCTTTCCCTTCCAGGTGCAACGCCTGACGATTTTAAGCCCCCAAAGTATCATCTCAAAAAGAAGGGGAAACGTCCCGAAGGTTTCTTCCAAAGCC
>DYKW01000157.1 GCA_020722405.1 Anaerolinea thermophila | reverse complement strand
AATCGGTCAAAATCCGTGAAATCAGTGGCAAAGGGTTTTAGATTTGGAATTGCTGCCGACTACCCGACTACGCGACTACCCAAGAGAACATGTGGTATAAATGAGAACAATTTGAAAATCTACGCAATCTGTGTTCATCTATGGATTAATAACAAATGTCTCGACAACATCCTTTCCACAACACTTTTTCTATCATCTGCGGCGGGAGCAAAGGCATTGGCCGTGCCACGGCGCGCCGCATCGTACAGCAAGGCGGGAACGTATGCCTCATCGCCCGCTCCCCTGCCCCTCTGCAGGAAACGCAGCAAACCCTGCTGACCGAAAAACCCTTCGAAGACCAATGGGTCGAGAGCATCTCCGCCGATACGACCGACGATGGACGCCTGCGTCCTTTGCTGGAAGCGCTTACCGCCCGGCGCGGCGTCCCCGATTACCTCATCAACGTGGTGGGCTACGCCCGTCCCCAATACGTCGACAACCTCAGCCTGGACGATTTCCGCCAGCACATGGAAATCAACTATTTCGGTCAACTGGTGCCCACGCTCATCGTACTGCCGTACATGCAGCAATCTCGCAAGGGACACATCGCCTTTACCGCTTCCATTCTGGGGTTTATGGGTCTCATTGGTCACGCCGCCTACACCCCTACGAAATACGCGCTGTTCGGGCTGGCGGAATGCTTGCGTCACGAACTCAAGCCCTACGGTATTTCCTTCTCTGTGCTCTTTCCTCCGGACACCGATACCCCCGGTTTCGCCTTCGAAAATCAGAGTAAACCGTCGGAAGCCGCCCTCATTGCCAGCACAGCCAAACTGCTCACTTCCGAAGAAGTGGCCAACGTGTTTGTAGACGGTCTTCTACGGCACGAATTCGAAATTCTGCCCGGCGATGCCGGCTGGATTCGGCTGGTCATGCGTCTCTCGCCTGCCTTGGTGCGCTGGATCATTGACCGAGACCTGCGCAAAGCGCGTAAAAAACTGGGGAAATAGCATTGTGAGACCATGGAGCACAACAAAAATCTCACCACTAAGGCACAAAGGCACGAAGGTCTTATGGAAACCTTCCAGTAAGGTAATTGTCATTCATGTTGCAAGATTGTCGCGACAGTGAGTGATATAATTTTTCATCGTTCACACTTGTTTTGGCGTTTTTCATTATTTAGGAGCGTACCTGTGAACAAACACGTTTTAGTGTTGGACGATGACATCTTTACTCGGAAATTAATTGGTATGATTCTCGAGCGCGTTGGCTATTGCGTCACGCTGGCTGCCGATACAAAGGAAGCCTTGCAGGCGTTGGCAAATACCCCCGTAGATGCCATCACCTGTGACCTGATGATGCCCGATAAAAGCGGCCTGGAATTTATCCAATATCTCAAATCTCATGAGAAGTACGCCTCCATTCCTGTCGTTGTCATTACCGCTATTGGCGTGCGCGATGCGTTGGAAGACGCCCGTCACCTGGCCGATGCAATCGTGGAAAAACCCTTTGTAGACGTCTCATTGCGTCAGGCACTGGCACAAGTGCTTGGCGAAACAGTATAGCATTTCGTTGTCTGGAATGCCATCCAAATGGTGAAACCAATGACTAAACCCCTATCGGTATAAAGCCAGAAATCAAAAGCCCCGTCTTAATTTCAAGACGGGGCTTTTTTGTCTCTCCTTCTGGCGGAAAATGAACCATCCCCAGTTTTAGCGCGAAAATGTAATTTTCTTTGCGCCCTGGCGGCTTTGCGTTCCATCTTCAACTCTCGCTCGCCACCGTAATCGATTCAAAAAAGTGCGGAGTTGTTTTTGGACAAGTCCTAAGGCAAATCACATGCTCCCGACGGCAGCAAACAACACCAGCACCAGTAAGCCGATAAACGGGGGATAAAACAATGAGGGGAGAGATAATCCGGTGTACTGAATAACGAGTGCCAGAATTACCCCAAGCAACAAGCCGGTCAGCGCACCAAACAAGATGCCCAGAATCGTATCACGCGGCGCGCTGATGAGCATGAAAAGCAATCCGCCAATCAATCCGGCCACCAGGAGCGTGACGGCCATTTGGATAACGCTTTGTACTATTGATGGGGGCAATGGCCCGCCCGCGGCTTCCAAGAGTTGACGAGAGGCCAAAGCCAGGTTTTTGCCAATCGCCAGCCCGCCAATCACCATCCCAAGCAAAAAACCCATCACTGCCCGGAAGAGATAATCGGCGTTGTTGATTAACGACTGGGTCAGGCCCCCCACCAGAATACCGGCCGCTAAACCGTACTGGGCACCGGCACCTAGTATAGGAATCAGGACACTCATAAAGTCGTTCATAAAAGGCTCCCAAAAAATCTTAACGCAAACTGGGGACTTAACCGCGCAGACGCGCAGGCGGATGACAAGCGTCAGGTGTCAGCGAACGGTGATCCATCCGACCGCAAAATGCAAAATGCAGAACTACCCAACTGCCCGACCAGGCGACCACCAGACTACGCGACCAAACGACTACCCAAACTACGCATTTCTTTGATCTTTTTCGCCAATTCCTCGCGCTTTACGAGATGTTGTGCCCGCTGGCGCAAATCTTTGACGATTACTTGACCGGCCGCCAGTTCATCCGGGCCGGCAATTACAGCCAGCGCTGCCCCAAGGCGTTCGGCATGTTTCAACTGCACGCCCAGTTTTGCAACTTTAGGGTATAGCACAGTGGGGATGCCGGCTTGACGCAAAGCGGCGGCAATTTCCATGCTGGCGTAACGCCCATCCTCATCGAAAACCGTCACCATCACCGGGCGGTCTTTCAGGCTTTCCTGAGAGGGGAGCCGCCCAAACTTCTCCAGCACCAGGCTGATGACCATATCGCCCATGGCAAAACCAACGCCTGCCAACGGCTCACCACCCACTGCCGCCACCAGATTGTCATAACGACCGCCTCCGAGAATAGCCCGAAACTCACCATCACGGTCGCGTGCCTCAAAAACCGTGCCGGTGTAGTAATCCAGCCCGCGCACGATTTCAGGCGCATAGCGCACGTATTCTCGGACGCCCAAGGCTTCCAGTGCACGAAACAGGTGCGCCAACTCATCGGAGCGTTCCCACAGGGTGTTGTCTTCCAAAACAGCGCACAACTCATCGAACTGGGCAGAACGCAACCCAACGCTCTCCAGGGCGTATTCCTGCCACTTGACGGCGGACATCTTGTCGCGGCGGTCAATCAGGCGTAACACCGCCGGGCGCTGTTCAACCGGGACGCCCAACTTATCCAACGTGGCATCCACCAGCCGGCGGTTATTGACCAGAATTTGTACTTCGTTTGATTGCAGGCCAACCGTGCGCAGGAAAGTGGCCCCAATGGCGACCAGTTCGGCATCCGCTTCGGGGGAATCGGCGTCAATCAAGTCAATGTTCCATTGAAAGAACTCGCGGCTGCGCCCTTTTTGTGGGCGTTCGTAACGCCACATCGGCCCAAATGACCACCAGCGCAACGGATAGGTCAATTGACGTTGTTTTTGTGCCACCATGCGCGCCAGGGTAGGCGTCAACTCTGGGCGCAAGGTAATCCATTCACCGCCGCGATCCTGGAAAACAAAGGCTTGCTCCTTGACCAGTTCCTCACCGGATTTGGCCGCGTACAGGTCCATGTACTCCAGGAAGGGGCCGTCGTATTCTTCGTAACCGAACAGCGCAGAGACCTGACCAATCGTTTGATACAGCCAGGTGCGCAGGCGCATTGCTTCAGGGTAAAAATCTCGCGTGCCTTTGACAGAAGGAATGATTCTCATGCTGGTGATTTTAACACAAAACCCTTCGGTGTGCAGTAGAATAGAGTCCAATCCG
>DYKW01000156.1 GCA_020722405.1 Anaerolinea thermophila | reverse complement strand
GTCGCCATGAAAAAATGATTTTCACCACCAGACATGAAAGTCTATTTTCAGATCGGATACGCCAGGTGTACCAAAACCAGCGGACACCCAAAGAACCTTTGCGTCTTAGCAACTAAGTCCCCAGAATGGGGATTGCGTTGAGATTCCAAAGTTTTTGGGTTACCCAAAAATTCAAGAAGATACCAAATCCATTCGCAAAACGGCAGAATCGTAAGTATAATGGAAGCCATGAGCACTTCTTCCTTTTACACCAAAACCGGAGACGATGGCTATACCGGCCTGCTGGGTGCCGGCCGGGTGCCCAAATATCACCCCCGTCCGGAGACCTGCGGCACAATTGATGAAGCCACCGCCACCCTGGGGTTAGCGCGCGCTTTCAGTAAGTCCCCGCAAAGTGCCGGAATCTTGCTCCAGGTGCAACGTGACCTGTATGGTCTGATGGCCGAAGTGGCGGCCACCCCCGAAAACGCTGAGCGTTTCCGCAGTATCTCCGCTGACCGCGTGGCCTGGCTCGAAGCACAGGCGGACGCGCTTCAAGAGGTGGTCGCGATGCCCAAAGCCTTTATTCTGCCCGGAGATTCTCAAGCCGGGGGGTTTTTGGCGCTGGCGCGCACTATCGTGCGGCGCGCCGAACGGCTGGTCACTCGCCTGCTACACGAAGGCGACCTGCAAAACCCCGAATTAGGCCGATACCTCAACCGCCTGTCCTCGCTGTGCTTTGCCCTGGAACTGTTAGAAAACCAAACCGCCGGTAAGGAAACCACGCTCACCAAAGAAACGCCATGACCGGTACCCTGATCAACATCGTCACCGTCCTGCTGGGCAGCCTCATCGGCATTCGCGTTGGGTCATGCCTCCCCGAGCGGGTGCGGCAAACCGTTATCGCCGGCCTGGGGTTGTTCACCATGTCCATTGGGCTGCAAATGTTCTTCAAAACCCAGAATTCCCTCATCGTGCTGGGCAGCCTACTATTTGGCAGCCTGCTGGGGGAATGGTGGCATATCGAAGACGGCTTGCAGCGCCTGGGCGCCTGGCTGGAGCAGCGTTTTATCGGCAACATTGACGCAGATGCCGGCGAAAGCCGCTTTGTGCGCGGTTTCCTAACGGCATCTACCTTGTTTTGCGTTGGCCCCATGACCATCCTGGGCTCTATTCAGGACGGATTAACCGGCGATTACAGCCTGCTGGCGATCAAAGCGATACTGGATGGCTTTGCCTCGCTGGCCTTCGCTTCCTCTCTGGGGATTGGGGTCGCCTTTTCATCCCTGGTCATTCTGGTGTACCAGGGCGGTTTGAGCCTGTTGGCTGCCCAGGCCCAGGCGCTGGTCAACGAACCGATGATGCTCGAAATGACCGCCGCGGGGGGTGTCCTGTTGGTAGGCATTGCTTTTAGCAGTTTGCTGGAAATCAAAAAAATCCGGGTGGGGAATTTCCTTCCTGCGCTCATCATCGCACCGCTGATTGTGGCTATTTTACAAAAATTTGGGATAATGTGAGACGTGAGGATACCCGCTCCTACAGTTCTTTCACTCCCCCCAATTTGGGGAGTGCTCCAAAACCCTAACGTAAAGTAGGGAACGGCCGCGACTGTCCCCCACTCTCACCACTATCTCTCGTGTCACCGCGAGCGAAGCGCCTGTCTCCCAGCGGAGCATGAGGGAAGCAGTCTCCCCCCTATCAAAGGGAATTGCTTCAATCGGCTTCGCAGGTTTACTAGGAAACTTACCTGTTCCGTAACTGTTCAGGCACATCCAATTTGGCGGTTGAGCTCGCACAAAGGGTAGGCAAAGGCGGTGCCTTCGCCTACCCGATAGCCTGCGGAGGTCGCAAACGTTACACGATTTCAGTCGTTGGATTGGTCACGGCTGAATAGGTACTCTGTTCCTTATCATTTTGAGCACAGCAGGGACTGGGCCTCCATGCCCGGCCATATCCGGCCATCCCCTGCGGCGTGGGAGCCGCCTCCGCTAAAAAGTTCCGTTTCTACCATTTCGAGCAGCGCCCACCGCACGGTGGGTTTACTCGCAATGACATGACCGTAGGGGTACCACCCCTGTTAAAGTAAGAACCCCCCTCCACGCTTATTGAATGTGGAGGGGGCTGCGCGCAGAAGAAAAACCTATTGCCCAACCTGTTGCAAGGCGTCATCCAAAATCTGACGGAAATCTTGCATGGAAGGTGCGCCTTCAATGGTTTGAATCAAGGTATTGTCAGCGGTCTTATAAATGAGCAGACTAGGTGTTCCCCGCACACCCGCCTGGCGGCCTTCGGTCCCATCGGTATCGACGCGTTGGACGTATTTGTTGCTATCCAGGCAAGACTTGAACGCCTCAACATCCAGGCCATCAATTTCCCCAGCAAAAGCAATCAAACGTTTCATCAGGAAATCCCCCACATTTTCCCCGGTTTGATTGGCAAACAGGATATGGTTGTACTCCCAAAATTTGCCCTGTTCACCGGCGCAATAAGCAGCCTCGGCTGCGTCGACCGATTCCTGACCAATCCACAGGCCCATTGAGCGATAAACAAAACGCACCTTGCCGGTGGCCACGTATTCAGATACGAAGGGCTCTTCAACGTAGTCAAAAAAGGCCTTACAAGCCGGACATTGAAAGTCGGAGTATTCCACCACGGTAATTGGTGCATTGGGGTCACCCATTGCATTATCATCGGGTGACACAACGAGACGTTGAGGCAGAGGGGTAATTTCACCAACCGACGCAGTGGTTTGTTGGATGGCCGGCGTCAGGAAAATACCAAGCACAACCAGTGCAATACCTACAATTACTAATAACACTGTCATACGTTGACGCTGCTGCTGTTTGCGACGGCGTTCGCGAACCGATAGTTTTTTTTGATTACTCATAGCACCTCCAGGTCAAGCAGGAATTGTTCGGTGAATTAACGGGGGTTATTTTCCCATGTTTGACCGAGAATGTCTAGTGCTGAATGCCCAGCGATTGGCAGGAGACAATCTGCCCTGCCTTGATCCCCTGCTAAAGAAAAAAACAGGAGCAGTACATCTCCTGTTTCTGTATCATCTCAGTAACTTGGGGCGGCCTGCCAATTGTCGGAGTAGAATCCCATCGTGGGGACAGCGGTTTCCGCCCGGCTCCTGGGAGCGCCGGACCCCAGTCCGGCGGTTGCTGCCGAGCCGGTGCTCGGCGCACCCAAGCACATTCGGCGGGAATGGTATCCCCTATTTTTGAGATGATACCCTGTTCTTTCACTCTATCGGAAAAGTTCCACTTCAAACGGAGAGCGGCAGCAAACCAACGCGCCTAAGCGCCTTTTCCAACATCTCCAGGCTTACCGGCTTAACTAAGGTAAGCAAAGCACCGGTTTGTTGAGCACGCTTCGCAGTTTGGGGCTGATCGTCGGAGGTGATCATGAAAACAGGGATGTGCTGCAAGTGCGGTTCGCGACGCACATAGGAAAGCACCTCAAAACCACTTACACCGGGCATATTGATGTCCATGAAGATCACATCTGGGATCTTCTTCGTTAATGCCAGCATGGCGGTACGTGAACCATATACCGGGTAGGCTTCCACGCCTAAAAGTTTTAGCATGTCACACATACTATCCGCCGTTTGACGGTTGTCATCAATGACAAGGGCTATTGTCATGAATACTCACCTCTTCTTCTTTCTGAAACAATCACAACATTACAGTACAGGATTTGCGTTTTACGCGCAAATCGCATCTTCTCGAGTTCTTGGGCAATCCAAAAAAAAATCTTAACGCAATCCCCATCCTGGGGACTTAGTCGCGAAGACGCAAAGTTTGTATCTGATCTGAAAATAGATTTTCATGTCTGGTGGTGAAAATCATTTTTCATG
>DYKW01000155.1 GCA_020722405.1 Anaerolinea thermophila | reverse complement strand
AGGCAATCCCTTGGTTTCAAGTGAAAGATTGTTTCGCTCTGCAAGTCCGCTCGCTACGCTCGCAATGACAGGTGTTCACGGTTTCTTTGATGATTACAAATTTGAGAAAAAACTGTCATCGCAAAGAAAAGAACAGATAAATCACAACCACGACAAGCACGTAGCCGCTGAGTTGAGAGTAGCGCACAAATGAATCTTGTACCCAGCGCCAGCGGCTATCCTCCCCATGCGGTTTGTCAGAAGCATACACCCAGGTCAACATCAACCCAAACGGCACCAGCGCATACGCCAGCAACCCGTACAACCAAGGCAACGGCAAAGCACTTTGCAAGTTAGGCTGCCCCCAGGCAAGAAAGCTCAGGATTGCCACATGCACTGCCTGATCAAGCAGGAAACCCACCCAGGCAGGGCGAAAAGTCAGGTGCAACTTGAACCAATCCACTAAAAAGTGTGCTATGCCCAAAATCAACCACAGACGCCAAAATCGTCTACCATCCTGCACCAAAACGAAAGCCACCCCCACATGTAACAAGACGTGAATGAATAACCCCCAAATGCCGCGCTGTTTCCACGCAAACACCCACGGAGTTTGTAGCGGAAAATCACCAATCAGATGCGCCAGGAGCAAGGCAAGAAAGCCGTCCACGTCAGAAATTATACCGGATGGGTTCAACGGCTCGCTGTTTTGTCTCACCGGTCAGCCGCCAACCGTGAGGATAGTAAAACGTTTGCCGCAACTGCCAGGTAAGCGGTCCGCTTTGCTTGTAACCCTGGTATGTGCCCCAAAACTGCATAAAACGAAACCAGAAAACATCCCGCCAGTGCCGCCAAAGTTGCTTTTGCTGTCCGGCATGCCACAGGTCACTGACGGTATTGCCCGTCCACAAGCGCAAGAAATCCCAAAAACTGAACTCTTCATCAGGGTACAAGCGCTTGAAGGCAATCGCCTCGCGCCGATAGCGGTTGTACACCTGCCGCGGGGTTTCGTTGTGCACGTGAATGATCTCGGCCTCGGCCACGTAAGCAACCGCATAGTTCTTTTCCATCGCCCACTGTGCCCAGGCCAAATCTTCCAGACCGGTCAAAGTCTCATCGTAAGGATGCTGCTCCCACAAACGGCGGCGAATAGCCGCGTTGGCGTTGTTGCAAAAGGGATGAATTTGCCGCAAGTCGGAAATCTCCGGATACCAGCGCACAAAAATCTGCTGCTCAGAAAATTTTGCGTCCTGCGGGCTGCGTTGTTTACCATAAGTCACCGCTACTGCAGGCTCGGAAAAAGGCGCCAGCAAGTTCTCCAACCAATCAGGGTAAACCGGGTAGACGTGCGCGCTGGCCATCACAATGAACTCGCCGCGTGCATACCGAATCCCCAAATTGAGCGACCGCCCAAAGGTAAACGCGGAAGGCGCAATGTTCACCACCTTGACAGGATACTGCTGCGCAATCTCTACCGTCTCATCGGTTGAGCCGGAATCCACCAGGATGATCTCTACATTCTGGACGGTCTGCTGCGAGATGCCGTACAACAGACGCCCGATGTGCTCGGCCTCATTGTAAGCACGAATGACTATCGAACAACGCGGGGAAGATTCACCAGCCTTTGTCACGTTCATAACCCAACTCAATCAACAAATCACCGGCCACATCCTTGAAGAGCGCACTGATTTCCGGTGTAAACGCTTTGCGCCAACCACCCGCCTGACCGCTGCGAAACGTAGGCGATTTCTGAGGCGCGATGGCTGCATCCAACAACGCCAGGGCTTGCTCTTCAGGAATCTGTAAAGGGAAACCGCCCTGCACGGCATGTTTCAGGATATCCCTGAGGAAGGCGCGGCGATCCCAAAGAGCATCCTCGTAGTGCAACACCCGGACCTCAGGGTGGTCCAGCCACCCCCGATAGGGCGCGAACCTTTGAGTGATGTCCGGAAAGGGAATCTCCGCATCCGGCAGTCCCAAAATGCTGGTGCGTAAACGGCTCTCGAAATCCGGCAAACTGCGGTAATAGGCATGGTGAATGTGCTCCGGTTCTATCTCTGTGACGTAATGGACGTGAGAAACAACGATATCGCGCGGATCACGGAGGATGAAGTAATGCACCACGCCAGGGCGGCACAACAGCGGCACGACTTCCGGCCAGGCCTCTACGTGACCGTAGCCAATATCACCGGAGCGAAAACGCCGCAAATCGGCGATGACTTCCGCAGCCGTGCGCTGACGACCGGTTGCACCATCATACACCGCCACGACATCCAAACCGCTATCCACCGCCGGCCCCAAGCGCACAAAAGCACGCAAAATCTGCGTGAGCAAGTGCGTGCCGCTTTTCGGGAACCCATTGGCGAACAACAGCGGGGCACGACGTAAAGCACGCCCATGACGGACATAGGCTGCCACCCGGCGCAAGGAATGACGCAAGTCTCGCAAAGCGGAACGCATACGCCCTATCTCCCAACACGCAAGGGTTGACGCGCCAGGTGCACCAACCCCTTTTCGGCCAGCAACGATACCACGTCCCAGGCCGCCTGAAAGGTTGTGCCCACTTTTTCGGCAATCTCGGCCACCGATAACGTGCCATCACAATGCTCCATGACCCGAAACAAGACGCGATGTCCTTCCGGGTTGAGGCGGTAATCAATCCAAATGCCCTGCCCGGAAGCGAAAATTTCGCCCTTGAAGTGATTCACCGGATAGACGTTATGCTCCCAGGCGTGCAGCAACCCCAAGACCACATCCCGCGAGGCTTCCAGGCGTTGTGCGGTGACGATGGCAGGCGTATCCAAACTGGAGTGGTACTCGCGGTAAGGGCGGGTAGGAAAATTGGGCGCCTCGACGCGCGACAGTGAAAGCATCGGCACCCGCACACCGGGAGCGTTGAACTGGCGCTCGTCATTGCCGATCACCGTGCGGTACTCCCCCCAGTAAGCCTGCGGATCCAAGCCGCGCAGCGCCGTCCACAGCGCTTTGTCCACCTGTGTATTGCCGTAGAACGAACCTTGTAAGGCATGGGGCGCGTCATTGCCCAGCATCTCCAGGAATAAACCGCCCACCATCTTCGGAATCAAGTCTTCGTTATGGCTCAGGTAAGCCACCGAACCGATGGTTTCGGGCACAATCAGCAGGCGGTAGGTGTAATACGGCTGCCAGGTGCGCAAGGCTTCGGCAACGCCCATCAAAACGGCCACGCCGGTCAAGTCATCGTTGACCATGTGTGGATGGCACAGGTGCGCAGCCAGCACAAAGGTTTGCTCGCTCTGACCGGGGATGAGAACTTCGCCTACTTTCAACGTGCCCGGCTCGAAACGCGTGCGGATGACCACCCGGTACTGCGACTCGGTCAGCGTATCTCGCAGGGTCTGTGAGGCGCACAATCCCCAATCGCGCTCGTAGTACTTGAACACAAAGGGAATGGCCTCCGGCAAGCGCGGGTGTACGTGCAAGTGCGCCAGCAATTCTTCCCGGCTCACCACCCCCTCGAAAGGCAGCGAATACGACACCACGTGCAAGGGATGCTCGGCGTAATCCAGCAAACGACGGCCATCCAGGGTTTCCAGGTAGCCCTCGTCACACGTCCACTTTTCGGGAACGCGCCACGTCCAAACCGGGGTACCACTAGGATACTCGTGAATGGTCATCGGTTGACGCGCTGCCAGGTAATTCAGTGCGCGGTCGAAGCCGTCAGAAACAATGTCACGCGGCAAATGCCACAGGTCGTTGATGATAGAGAGCATGGGGGTAGTTGGGTAGTTAGGTAGTTGGGTAGGGACGAAAGATTTTCACCCACGTCTGTCACATGTCACCCGGCAATTCCAAATCTAAAACCCTTTGCCACTGATTTCACGGATTTTGACCGATTG
>DYKW01000154.1 GCA_020722405.1 Anaerolinea thermophila | reverse complement strand
ATTGTTGGGTTCTTTACTCATTCAGCAATCTCTCGTGGAATCCTCGCGATAAACAGGTTTCGTTCTGGGTCTGACTCGAATACCACGTTCGGCGAATGTTTCAGAACACGGAGAATACCAGTCCCGGTTCCTCGATACGGCAGTTCCTTGATGGCGAACGACGCGATGAGTGGATTTCGGATGATGGATATACCGTAACGGATATTCTCAACGGTCAGGTTGTTCGGCAACATGCCGGGACTTATAAGTTCGACCCTATCGTCGAAGATCATGACACGCCACGGTGCGGAAATGAAGTAGTCGCGGTGCAAGAGCATGTTGACTACGAGCTCCTCCAGAGCCTCTACAGGAATCTCGATGTCTCCTTCGGTGTTGAAGCCCTTCTCGCCCTGCAGGCGGCGAAGATTTCGTGTCAGGAAGGACATAACGCCCCTGTACATGTCCCGCAGGCAGCCTTTGATGTCTTCGCTATCCCGATACTTGTCGCCCGCCGGGTCGTTGCCGAAAAAGGAGATCGCCTTGACGACGAATGCAGGCCGGTACCGCTGCGGACTGCGGCCAAAGAGGAGTAAGCCGGCAAGGTTGAGATTGTTACCACGTGCCAGCCCAAGATTGTTCAACAACTGCCCGATGGATATCCGATCCCTTTCCAGAGCCGCATCCAGTTCCTCGCCATATTGTTTTACAAAAAAATCAGCAAGGTGATCCATGGCCACATCGCTAATCACGGTGCCTTCTACCGGTATTTCATCCGCATGCACCTGACCTGCCTGCTGGAACATGCGCTGGATTTCCTCACGCGATGTGGCGCGGCGCTTATCCGAGCCATTCTTTACCCAGATGGCGCCGTTTTTGTCCATGTAGGGTTTGGCTATACCTTTGGGGATGGTAACCACCATCACGATACCGCCCGGGTGCGGCACGTTTTCGGTGAGTGGGTTTACTGCAGGCCGGACATTTTGTGAGGCAGCGTTGGAGATAAGCTGGTTTAGGCGGTCGATGTCCGCGTGTGAGAGACCCAGCACCGTGCCATCGTTTTGCACGCCAATGAAAAGCTGTCCGCCAGCGGTGTTGCTGAAGGCAACGATCTCCGCAGCCAGCGCGTCGGCGTTGGTGAAATTTTCCTTAAACTGATGGCGGCTGTCTTCGCCACGGCTTAAAGCTTCGATCAGCTCTGTGGTTTCCATAGGTTGTAAACCTCTTTGCGTCGGTTGAAGGCTTCCTTGCCTCCCTCCATGATGTTGATGATGGCGTCCTGCACCGGACGAGCATCGATGCTGCCGCTTTGTACGGCGACTTTTTCGTCCTGATAGCTGCAGGCATGCACTTGCTCCGCGTCCCCCAGCACTGGGAAATTGGCATTGTGGGTGGCGAAGATGAATTGGGTGTGTGATTTCATCTCGCGCAACAATTTGATTACATCATCATAAATGGTTTGGTTGTCCAGATCGTCTTCTGGCTGGTCGATGATAATCACGTCGTTTTGGCGCTGGCTGAGCACGTACAGCAGCAGCGCTGAAGCACGCTGCCCGAGCGAGTGGTGCTTGAGCTCTTTGCCGCGATAACGGATCACGAAGCGGTTGGGCACCTGATAGCTGACAAACTCCACCAGATTCTGCATGAAGGTCTTTTCGAAAACCTCCGGTGTGCTGCCCGCTTTTTTCAAGGCGTTTGGTAAATCACGCAGCAGGCCGCCGAAATCGGCATAATCCTCCATCACAGCGCGCAGGGTGGTTTCTCGGATGTTGCTGCCCTTGAAGAGCTGCTGCATGAAGCTGATGGCGGCTTCCTTGTCGCCCTTGAAGTCGGCTTCGATCTGCAGAGCGGTATGGCCAGCGTTCACTCGGTCCAGCTCAGCCTTGATGGTATTGAACTCGCGCAGCCAAAGTTCGTTGAGCTTGTCGACCTCGGCAAACAGTGCGTCGCGGATGCTGGTCTGTTGTGATTCCTGCTTGGCCAACGCCTGAAGCATTTGCTCCGCCTTGGTTTTGCGCTGCTGCTGGGCCAGGAAGTCGTCCGTCTGGATGGCAGTCATACCGGTTTGCTTGAGTTCCTGAGCCAGTCGACGCTCGACTTGTGCGAACTCTTCCTGAAGGCTCAAGTGCTGGCTATCGAACTCGCCCTGCTTGGCTTGAAGCCGGGCGGTAATGGCGCGGGACTCCTGCTCGATTTTTTTGAGCTGATCGACCTTGGCAACGAGGTTGGTAAATTCGGCGTAATAGGCCGTGAAGAAGTCGGGGTTCTGCTTGGAGACGTAGCTCGTGGCGTTACGCAGATCGTCCTCGTGCTCGGCGATCAATTGCCCGAGGGCGAGCACGAAGCTGTCTGCCCGTTCCTTCATGCGCGCGAGCGCAGTGGCATCCTGCTGGAAGCCAAGGCGCTTCTGCAACTTGTCGGCGACGCCGTACTCTTCGAACTTCTTCAGCCGGAAGTTGGCATCGGTGAGCTGGGACTCGTAATCGCGCCTGAGTTCGGCGGTATTGCTGAGCTTGAGCCAGCGGCTTGCTGCATCACGCACATGCTGGCGTTGGGTTTCGATTTCGTCTCGCAACGTGCGGAGCTTTTCTCCCACCAACTTTTCCACCAAATCGGTCTCGAAACCTTCACCGGTGCTGGAAAGGTCTTTCTGCCCGAAGTAGATCGGGCGGCGCAGCACGGTCTCCCGGATCGACACACCGGGCTGCAACTTGCCGTCCAAGTAGACGTTCGGCGCTTCGCGATAGATGCGGGAGATGGTGAATTCCTGTCCATACACGTCGCAGGCCGTCAGCGTCACCTTGCCGCCGCTGCCCAAGGTGTGGCGGATCAGTTCATCCTTGTATTTGGTGTCCTGCGCTTTCTCCCCACGAGGAATATCGAGGGCGTAGCGCACCGCCTCCAGAATGGAGGATTTGCCGCTACCCCGGATGCCGATCAGCGTGTTCAGTTCAGGAGAGAAGTACAGCGTCTGTCCGTCGAGAATGCCGCCGTCGAAGTGGATACTGCGGATGTGCGATGCCTGATGCCTGGGTGGCTCGGTGGCGACCCGTGCGGCGGGATCGCTCAAGGCAAACTTGACCGCTTCAAAGGACAACTCGCCCAATTTGAGATGGCAAGCCTTGCCCCGACCGATGTCTTCGATGGATTTTGCGTCGCAGCCTTCAAGTTCGGCGGGGTACCAGTCTTTGAGCCAATCTTGCACTTTTGTGCGGCAGGGCCTGTCCCTGCCCGCACCATCGTGGGTGCGCACCTTCTGGAAACCAAGGGTGCGGCGGCGGAAGAATTCGTTCTGGCCCAGTTCGGCAAGACGTCCCCCGTCCAGTTCGACCCACAGCCCGCTCGGTGCTTCGACATGGGCAAAGACAAGGAAAAAGTCGCGGTGATAGCTTTCCAGCTTCTTGATGGTTTCCAAAAGCGACAGAGAGGAACGCCCGTTTTCCTGCTCGTACTGGGCAGGGACTTTTCCTTCAAACGCAACGCCCAGGAAGGGGTTGATATGGTCATGACCATCGGCCAACCAGTCGTCGGAAAAAACGACCAAGGTGTGGATGCCATTGGCCCCGTCATTGACCGACAGCTCGACGCCGGGCAACAGCGCAATATTCTTCTTCTGCGCTGTCTTGCGCAGCGCTTTGAATTCCTCGAAGTCGAACTTGTTGTGATTGGTGATGACACCCAGACGGATTTCTGCCTTTTCAAGCGCTTCTACATAGTTGCTGTAGTAGAAATTCTCATCCCCGGTGTACTTGAATTCACGGTCTGCACGGGTATGCAGATGGAAGTCCGCACGGACCCAACAGCTTCCGTGCTTGAAAAACTGCTCATGGACAGTCATTGGATTATCCTCCATTTTCATCCCGGTGGGCCTCCCCTGCTCAGCAGCTCCGATAGCCGGTAATTCACGCTC
>DYKW01000153.1 GCA_020722405.1 Anaerolinea thermophila | reverse complement strand
GCCAGCCGGAGCCAAACCCCCCAGCACGCCCGTCGAGACCGCCAGATTACTCAAGCCGGACTGACCGATCAGGTAGGGCGCATTGGCCTTCATAAATGCGTTGACAGGAGTGAGTGGCTCTCCCGCAGCCTTAGCGTCCCACGGCGCGCGAAACGCCGCCGGGGCGACCTTGAACAGCGCCACTAGGAACGAGAAGACGCCGCGTACACCTTGCTGCGCCTGCGTGTTCGGATTAGCCGGCACCGAGTAGCGGCGAGCGTACCGAACCCCCTTCCAACGCGCAAAGACCAACGACTGACCGATCTGGCCATCAGCCGTCATACCGAACAACGGGGATTCAACCTTAGCCATACAGCACCTCCATAGATGATTGTGTGCGCCCCCCCCGCCCCAGCGATCTCAGTATAGCACGCCGCCCCCTCAACCGTCAAGGGTACCCCAGAGGGGCCCCCCCCCTTGACGGTCGGGGGCGGCGCGCTGGACTCCGATCAGCGGGGCGGGGGGGAAAGCGCGGGGGGAAAGCGATCACTACGCGAACGACTCGCGCAGCAGCCGCACGAACCGCCAGGGCGACGCGACGAAGATACCACCCACCTCGAAGCCGCCGCAAACACGCCGTATCGCAACACCGACACCGACGACGATACATCGCTCAGACACCGCAGCGCGCAGCCACGCCGGGGCGCTCAGCCACCTCAAAGACCACGCGGCGTCAGAAAACGCACGACGGATAACCACCGCAAACAGCCGTAAACCGGCCGGAAACGCATCCACACACTCCGCCTTGCTGATGTACTTGCGCAGGTACGACGCCCCAGCCCGCGCACGCCGCACGAGCTCAACACGCGACGATCCGTGTGGCCACCAACCCGCCTCATCCGGCTTTGGAATGCGCGCACCCGGCGTAACCACAAGCACAACGTGGTAATGCACCGCGCCACGTCGCTGCAACTCCGCGACCCACGCATAGCCAACCAGCGCATCACCCAGGTGACGACGCACACGCTTGAGAAACGCAGAAACGTGACGCGCAGACCAACCGTTCACGGCGCGGTACGTCAGCGTCACCAAGATGTACTGGTAGCCACGCGGCAACGAACGAGACCACGCAGCGATGCGTTTGCGCATTCGGTTCACGCGCGCCTCAGTCGTTGAGAGACGCAGCACCTCGCCCGTCGCCGTGTTCACGAACTCGTAACCCGTGACCATCATGCTCCCCCTGGCCAGGCCGTGGCCACTTGTTTCTAGAGAGACAAGCCCAGTCGACCGCCACCGTCGCAGTCGTCGCAATTTCGCGGGGGGACTACTGCGACGGCTGGCGGCGGGAGAGCGCCGACGACACCCCTACGGGCTACCCCGTCGTCGGCGCTCTCCCGCCGCCAGCCTGCACGCGCCGCCGCCGTGGACGATCTCAAACAGTTACACCACCAGGACTAAGCTTTCTTCCCCGCCCCGTTCGCCGCCGGGCGACCAAAATAGTAGCCAACCACAACGCCCCAGACGGCGTAACCCTCCGGAGGAATATAGACGCCGTACAACAACATCGCCAGCATCGCTGTCGTAGTCAACACGGCGATGGTTGCGCGCACCTTATCCGACATCGTTAGCCCTCTCCACCACGGATACCCTAGACGACGCGAGACACTATAGAACGAACGTTCTACAGTGGTGTCACTTTGCAGAAACGACATGAATCCCCATCATGCCGGTCAGAGCGGTTCCAGCCTCTACCTGATACCGCAACTCATACTGACCTGGAGGTACGAACTGAATCGCATTCGTCGCGTCGTTGGTATCCTGGTGTCCAGTGTTCCCCCACGGCGAATGACCGAACGCGACCCCAGAGGCATTCACCCAATACGTCCTAAACGAGAAGGACGAGTCAAGCGGAAAGAATCCACGCCCGTACATTGACGCCACCAACGAGCACTGGCGCTCAGCGATGATCGTGTTACCCGCGAGACGAATGGCACCATCCTCCGACGAGGCCTGTACCACCTCTGTCTCTGGTCCCTGCAACGGCACCCTGTGGACCGCCGACTCCCCCGGTATCCCATACTCCCCCCCCCGGACATAGACCCCGCCACCCGCGCACTCTTGCGCGCGGATGATGTTCGACGACCACGTAAAAACGAACTGAGACACCATGTCCGTCACGACGAAATACCACAACGTTCGTTGAATGACGGCATCCGCCCGGAACAGCCACTTCAGCCCATTACCCAACCGCGTCCCCCTAATGAACCCCGCGGCAGGTAACCTCTCGCCAATCCACTCCCCAATCTCTGGAACCTCCAGAGAAAATTTAGACTTCCAGGGCGTACCAAACATCTTGGAGCGACTGCGTAGCCCCGACCCCTTTAAAAACCCGCGTAGCACGTCATCGTACTCGATCTGGAACATCGTCATCAACAGCTCTCCCGCCGCAGGAAGAGCCAGCTTCACGTACGTCATGACGTTGCCGCCACAATTCCACTCGAACAGATCCACGAGAGCATTCACGCGATGCAGCATGACGTTCGGATAGCGCGCGATCCACGCCAACGTATGCCGCCACCAGGGCACCGTGTAGGGGATGAAATCCTCGATATTCGGTAACTGAATACCATCAGACATCACGACAAGGATACTCCCACCAGATAAACGTAATCGGGCGCTGTGTCACGAGCATCAGCCCCCAGACGCCCCACACGAAACGAAACCCCGATCGCGTCTGACGATACCGCAGGAAGATCGAAGTCACGTGAGAAGAATTTCTGCACGCTGACAGAATTCGACCAAACCCACTCTAGCCGCCCCAACGACACTGGTTCTCCCTCAGCGCGAATCTCCCACGCGTCAACGTAGAGAACCGCATTACCTACCGCACCAGCCGGAGACGAGTAAAACGCGCGCAGCCGCGTCGGGGCCCCCCCCGCCCCCGCAGCACCCAGATCCACGGACAGCGCGGCGGCGCCGTCGGTCAGGTACGGTAACCGGACCGTGTAGACGTGATTATTGAGCAACGTGCGCACAGTGGACCACGGATACAAAGCTTCCGCGGGGTAGTAGACCATGCCACCAGCGCCATGACCGGGATTAGCCCAGGACGGCACCCCATTGACCACCGTGAGCACCTGACCCTCGGCGCCCACAGGTATCCGCCCCCACACCGTAGCACCCCGAACCAGCAAATCACCCAACGTCTGACCGAACACATCCAGACTGCGACTATAGCGCTCAACCATCGCCATGCTGAACACCTCCCCCAAGCCCGGCACCTGATACGAATAGACCAACCCCCTGGCAAAGCTCATAAACCAGTCGCGCGCAGGCACCTTGCTCAGCGCTTCATGACGCAGCAACTCAACCCGGACGCGCCACGAAGAATAGAGGAAGAGAATGTTTTGGACGCGCAGCCACGCAATCCACGGAGTGATTTTTCCGAGACTGCGAGGATTGACGTACCGCGGCAACGACTGAACCACAATCAAGCCGCGATACGGACGCCAAATCAGATGACCCCGACGACCAGAAATCTTAGTCCGGGTGTAGACGCTCTGATCGTCGGGGTACATCTTTGCCTTAGCCATAGCTGACTCCCGGCCAGGGGATCAAGAGACAGCTACGACATCGGTCACCGGGGGACCGTAAGCAGTCTTGCCGTCGGCACGCTGATACACGAAGTAGCCAGACAGCGAGTAATTGCCAGCGGTCAAGCCAGAGAACTGGATGGAGTAGGGAGACGATGTATCATCGCTAACCCGCACGGTACCAGCGAACGGCATCGCAGGATTCTGATCCTCAATGCACACGCCGACAGCACGAACGATTGACCAACCGTCAGGTAGGCCAGGAGCCGTCAATGCCACCGTCGCGGTACCAGACCCGCCGGTCAGAGACCCGCCAGCCGGAGCCAAACCCCCCAGCACGCCCGTCGAGACCGCCAGATTACTCAAG
>DYKW01000152.1 GCA_020722405.1 Anaerolinea thermophila | reverse complement strand
AATGACTTTCCAGATTCTCTGCGTTCTCCGCGGGCTCTGCGGTAAACAGATACGTCGTGGATATCGGCATGGCCACGCTGTCCAGTTCCAGGGTTCCGGTAACGGTGGTCATGGTGGGCTAATTAGCGGGGTCTTGCGCTAAGATGGTGATTTTGTCCGGTTGATTGGGGACGATGCACAAAAATTGAAACGGTTCTTCGCTGATGCACTCGTACCAGTGCGGCACCCCGGCCGGGATGAAGACCACATCCCCGGCCTGCACTTCGTAGACCTCATCGCCGATGCCAATGCGGGCGCGGCCACCGACGACATACTGCTCGTGCTCCACCGCGTTGGTGTGAAGCGGCATACCGCCGCCTTTCTGCATGGTGAAGCGTCGCATGGCAAAATGCGGCCCTTCCTCCGCAGAGATGAGCACCTGAATAACCGTGTCTTTTCCGGCTTTGACTTCCTGCGCGGGAACCTCGTTTGCATGTTTGACAGACATAAGAAAACCTCCAAGGAAAGGGGTAACGAGTGGCTAATCAAAGACTATTTTACCCGCGAATGGGTCAGGTAGTCGGGTAGTCGGGTAGTCGCGTAGTCAGGTAGTTCTCACTTCTCACTTCACACTTCGATGTATAATTTGCCCCCGTTGCCGGTCGCAGGACACCCGGCTTATCAAAACTCTGCACAAGCGAGGCAAAAGTTTCATGCAAGCAAAAACATTCTCTTCTCGAACGGAAATAGCCACCCAGGCCGTTCCGGCAGTCGCCGTACTTGTTGTCTCCGCCTACATCGCCGCGCAAATGCTCTCGGATATTGCCAGCCTAAAAATCGGGCTGGTCGCCGGGCTGGCGGTGGACATGGGCACCTTCATTTACCCCATCACGTTTACGCTGCGCGACGTGGTGCACAAAGTGCTGGGGCGCGACAATGCCCGCCTGCTCATCATCACCGCAGGCGTAATCAACCTGTTCATGGCGCTCTACCTGATGTGGGCTGCCGGCGTCCCCGCTGACCCGGGCTGGGGGCTGCAAGAAGCGTTCAGGGCCATTCTCGCGCCGGTGTGGCGCATCGTACTGGCTTCCATCGTGGCCGAAGTGTTCAGCGAATTGATAGATACAGAGGCTTACCACTGGTTCGTCACCAAAATAACGCGCAAAAAACAATGGCTGCGCGTCCTGGTGAGCAACAGCGTCAGCATACCGGTGGACAACATCATCTTCGCGGTCGGCGCCTTTGGGTGGACCTTGCCCTGGGCAGTGGTGTGGCAGATTTTCGTGTGGAATCTGATCGTCAAATATGCCATGACGCTGCTCAGTTTACCACTGATTTACGTCACCCCTGCCGATCGCGCGTAAGAACGGCTTGGAGCCCATCCCCGAGGGAATACGGCCCCTCTGAAGGGGAAACAGACCTACCCCCCAGGGGGCGCGGTCCCCTGAGGGGATGCCGGCCCCCTCAGAGGGTCCGGATGCCGGATCCCCCCAAAGGGGGCGCGGTCCCCTGAGGGGATGCCGGCCCCCTCAGAGGGTCCGGATGCCGGATCCCCCAAAGGGGGCACGGGGTCCCCCATCCTCAGGCAACCTCCAGGTAGCGTTCCACTTCCCAATCGGTCACCTCGATACGGAAAGCTTCGGCTTCGGCGGTTTTCGCGGACATGAAAGCATCATACACACTTTCCCCTAGTGTCTCTCGAAGAACAGTATCCTGCTCCAACTCGTGCAACGCCTCGGCGAGCGAAGCGGGCAAGGAACGAATGCCGCGAGCGGCACGCTCTTCAGGCGTGAGTTCGTAAATGTTGACGTTGTTGAGCGGTTCGGGACACGGCAGATGGTTGTCAATGCCGTCCAGTGCGGCCGCCAGCATAACACCCAGCGCCAGATAGGGGTTGGATGAAGGATCGGGGAAACGCAATTCCAGCCGCAACGATTTGTCTCGCCCTTCTTGATAGCGCGGCAGGCGAATGGCCGCAGAACGATTCCGTTGCGCCCAACCGAGATACACCGGGGCTTCGTAGCCCGGCACCAGGCGCTTGTACGAGTTGACCGTTGGAGCAACCACGGCCGCCAGGGCGCGTGCATGGGCTAATTCCCCGGCGATAAAACCGTAAGCAACCTGCGAAAGTTTGTTGGGGTCTGTGGGGTCGAAGAACAAGTTGTTTCCGGCGGCATCGAAGAGCGACTGATGGCAGTGCATCCCGGAACCATTGATGCCGAAAACCGGCTTGGGCATAAATGAGGCCACCAGACCGTGTTGCGCAGCAATCGCCTTGACGGTGTATTTCAAGGTCAGGATATTATCGGCAGCGCGCAACGCATCTGAAAAACGGAAATCGATCTCGTGCTGGCCTAGTGCGACTTCGTGATGCCCCATTTCCACTTCCAGCCCCATACTGGCCAGTGCTTCCATCAACTCAGCACGCACCTGAACGGCCTCATCGTAAGCCGAAAAATCGAAATATCCGCCCACGTCATGCGGCACAGGGTGAACCCCGTGCCCATTGGTCGGTTTGAACAAAAAGAATTCCGGTTCAGCCCCCACGTTGAAGACCCAGCCACGCGCCGCGATTTTTTCCAGTCCGCGCTTCAACACACCACGCGGATCGCCGGCGAAGGGTTCGCCATCCGGAGTGTAAATATCACAGAAAAAACGGGCGCGGCGACGCTCGGCAGGCGTCCAGGGCAAAACGGCGTAGGTATCGGTGTCCACAATCAGGCGCATATCACTCTCCTGAATGCGAACAAACCCTTCCACCGAGGAACCATCGAACCAAATGCCATCCTTCAACGCATCGGGCATCCGGCTCACCGGAAGATCGACGCTCTTCACAGCACCGGTCACATCCGTGAACTGTAACGATACGAATTTTACGTCGTCTTCCTTGATGCGGGCTAAAACTTCTTTGTAGTCCATACTGATCAACCTCCTGAGGTAAAATAAAATTAAACAAAAAACAGGTACGCAGGGCGCACCTGTTTTTTACAAACAACAGTCGCCCTTCCGTAAAAACACACCCAATGCCCCGCGCGGCGGGCTAATGGGACACTGTACAACGCTTGTCCCGGCAGTTACCCACCGGTTTTCACGCCGCACTTCTTCACGGAAGGGAGAAAGAAGCCCGTGTCAGGCTTCGAAGGCATCCGCTGATCAATCCGATTTTCCCCTGGTTTCCCAGGGTTAGCGCCCCGTTCGCACGGGGGAACCTTCACCTCGTCACCCTGCGGTGTGCAGGGCTCAGCCGCTATTTCTCCGCTACCGGTAAGCATAAGCCGTCGCACCGACTATGCAAACCGTCATCACAGAAATCTTACTTACTCATGCCAAAACACCTTCGCTTTCGAGCGCCGATAGATACGATCGGCTTCATGCAGGGTTGGCACCCTTGTCTCGAAAGCAGAGAGCAACCTCATCCTGGCTCAGGTCTCCGTCACTTGTGGCAGTTCTTCAGCCACCCTATCTCGTACCCACAAATTAACCAACGTCTCGACGGATACGCCCCTTTGCCAAGCGATTTCGCTGACCTTGTGCGCCAACGTGCTTTCCAACGCACAATATCTTACTTCGGATTGAATGTCTACCTCAAATTCAACCGGCTCTGTGGCGTCCCAATACTCCGTCACATCGTGGGCATCCCAAAACTCTCCTATCTCTCGATACGATTGGGCTTGAGAAATCGCACTCTTACGTTCGCTCATACTTTCTTCTCTCTGCACGAGTCATATCCCTGGCGGATAGGATCAGAGCCTGTCGATCCTTTTTGTACACGAAAAAGACGATCAGATAGCGTCCTTCGTCCGTTTGTCCACATGCAAAGTACACATTCTCGCCTGGCTGGTGACCCTTTTCTATAAATCGAAACCGAGGATGGTTGTCAAAGACTTCGCGCACCTCTGCCAACACCACGTTATGTTTACAACGCAACTGATCTGAAAATAGATTTTCATGTCTGGTGGTGAAAATTATTTTTCATGGCGA
>DYKW01000151.1 GCA_020722405.1 Anaerolinea thermophila | reverse complement strand
TTCCACTTTTTCACTTTCCACTTTTTCACTTTCCACTTTTTTACTTTCCACTTTTCACTCTAGAATATCCCGAAGATCAATTCCCCGTGCAACCTATCTCGTAGCATCTACGTAGAATAGCCTACATGCAGACAATCCATTTCAAGGAGTACGTGTGTGAACAGCAACGCAGAGGCGCCTGATCTGACGAAACATTCAAAAAACGATGAAACCGAGGCGCTGCTTATCGCCAACGCCATGCAGGGCGACGAGACGGCTTTTACTGCCCTGGTGGAAACCTACCAAACACCCGTTTACCACCTGTGTTATCGCCTGCTCGGCGGAAACGTCCACGATGCTGAAGACGCGGCACAAGAGACTTTTTTACGCGTCTATCGCTCGTTGCACCGTTACGACCCGCAGCGCTCCTTTGCCACCTGGGTACTCTCCATCGCCGCCCATTACTGCATCGACCGTCTGCGCCGCCAACGCATGCAATTGATCTCGCTGGAAACGTTTACCGGTCAAATTTTGCCCGACCCCAAACCTGCCCCAGAGACCGTCGCCTTCCAGAATGAGCACCAACAACGTGTCCAGGTCATGCTCAGCATGCTCAGCCCAACCGACCGCACAGCCGTCGTACTGCATTATTGGTACGACTACTCTTACGAAGAGATTGCGCAAACCCTTTCCCTCACGGTAAGCGCAGTAAAAAGTCGGCTGCATCGCGCTCGAAGAAAACTGGCGCAGGACTGGCAAGAAAACATGGCATCCCCATCCCCCGCTTTGGAGGCACAGCCCCATGAATCACCAGCCTTTTGAAACCTGGCTTCTGAACGATGAGCCACTTACTCCAGAGGAACAACGTTCACTACAGCAGCATCTGACAACCTGTGAGCACTGCCGGACATTATCCGGCGCCTGGAGCGAAGTAGAGCACCTGATGCGTAGTGCACCTGTGCCCCAACCCCCATCCGGCTTTGTCGGACGCTTCCAGATACGGCTGCACGCCTACCAGGCCCGTCGAACCCGGCGGCAGGCCTGGCTGCTGGTTCTGCTCAATGTTGGCGGCATGGTGGTCATTACCGGCATCTTCCTGGCCCTTTTGCTGCTGACCGTGCAATCGCCGTTAGATTGGCTGGTTGCAAGCACACAACAAGTCATGCGCCTGCTGGCCTTGCTTAAAGCCGTTGGAAACACTGCTTTAACCGTCTGGCGCTGGTTGCCTCCCGCGTGGTGGCTGGTCTCCCTAGAGTTGCTTTTCACCGGCACCTTACTATGGATTGTCTCGCTCCGTAAATTCATTCCCCCACGGAGGGTATCTCAATGAAACGAACGCTTTCGTTCTCCCTGTTGTTTCTCCTCCTCATCGTCATTCTGGCCCTGCCAGCGCCTGCCTATGCCGGCAATCTGCCGGATGGCAAGGTGGTCATGGGCGGCTCTTACACCCTTTCTTCCGGCGAAACGCTAGACGGCGACCTGGTTATCATGGGCGGCACCGTGACAATCGAAGAAAATGCCACCGTGAACGGCGACGTAGCGTTATTTGGCGGCAGTCTCGCTATTGCCGGGGACATCAACGGCGATGTCTCCGCCTTTGGTGGCACGGTAACGCTTCAGGCCACCGCCCGTATCGATGGAGATTTGGTCAACGCCGGTAGTACGCTCAACCGCGATCCTCAGGCCGTCATCACCGGGCAGGTTGTCACAGGCGGCAGCGCCCCTTCCTTCCAGTTTGATTTGCCCTTTTCCTCGCCACTAGATGGTCGGATAAGCCTGCATCGAAACAGTTTCTCCGGTTTTTTGGCACATCTCCTCTTCGGCGTGTTATGGCTCTTCTTCCGGGTCTTCATGCTCTCGGCGCTGGCTGCTTTGGTGCTCATGTTCCTGGAAACTCCCACCCAACGCATTGCCAGGGCAATCATCGCCCAACCGGCACTGAGCGGTGGCCTGGGCTTCCTAACGCTTATCGCCGTCCCCATCGTGCTCGTCATATTCGGCCTAACCATTATCTTACTGCCGGTTACCGTGGTGGGCTTCTTACTGCTGATTTTACTGGCACTGTATGGCTGGATTGCCCTGGGTTACGAAACCGGTCAACGGTTGGCCGCGGCACTGAAACAAGAATGGGCTGCACCGGTAGCCGCCGTCGTAGGCACCTTTCTAATCAGCCTGATCTTCGGCGGTGTGGCAAAAGCCATCCCCTGCGTTGGATGGATGATCCCGTGGGTGGGCGCAGGATTCGGTCTGGGAGCGGTTATCTTGACCCAATTAGGGACACAGGCCTACCCCCCCGCGGGGGACAGCGCTCCCGAGGTTTTGCCGGCCCCCTCAGGGGATGCCGCGGCACCGCCTCCCCCCTCTGGGGATGCGTAATCCCCCAAAAATGCCGCGCCCCCACAGGGGTAGGAGGGCTGTCTCCTACCCCTGTTCGTTTTCGGTCACATCGGCAATCCGCTGACGGGCAAGGGCCGCATATTCCGCAGAAATTTCATACCCAACAAAGGCACGTTCGCTTTGCAGGGCGGCAATAGCGGTTGTGCCGCTGCCCATGAAGGGGTCCAACACAATATCCCCCCGAAAAGTGTACAATTGCAGCAAGCGATATGGTAATTCCGGCGGGAAAGGCGCGGGATGCCCCACTTTGCGCGCCGATTCGGGCGTCATCGTCCACACCGATTTTGTCCATTCCATGAATTGCTCGCGGCCAATGGTGCTCTCCTGGCCATTGGTTTTGCAGCGCCGAAACGCGCCCTTGGAAAAAACGAGAATGTACTCATGCGTATCGCGCAGCACCGGGTTGGAAGCCGACATCCAACTGCCCCAGGCCATCGAAGTACCGGCACCGGCGCCCTTATCCCAGATGATTTCGCCGCGCATCAAAAACCCTAGATCGATCATCATGTGCGAAATGTAATCCGAGAGTGGGATGTAGGGCTTGCGCCCCAGGTTGGCAACGTTGATGCAGGCACGCCCACCGTGCACCAGTACCCGATAGGTCTCGGCGAAAACACGGCGCAGCATATCCAGGTAGGTCGGCAGGGTCAAATCGTCATCGTACGCTTTGGAGACGTTATAGGGCGGTGAGGTGACCATCAAATGCAGGCAGTTATCGGGCAGTTCGCTCATCTTCTCGGCGCTGTGCTCGATAATCTGATTTTTCCAGGTCTCAGGGAAGGGGGTATCCGGCACAGGGGGGCTTTCACGCGGCAAACCGGCGTACAATTTGGAATCGTAATAAGGCGAGGCATCATGACTGATGCGCGCCGTGGTGCCGAAGGAGGAAGTTTTGGAGCCTTTGGACATAGACGGTTAGCCTCCGTAGTGCAAGAGAGCGCCTAACAGAAGTCCGATTTGCCCCAGATGGTACAGCGCATGTACCAGAGCACGTCCACCGGGTAATGGACGAACAAAACGCCCCCACGCCAGAAAGGTATCGGAAAGAAAGAACAGCAATGCGCCGCCGCTCACCAACAGGGAAGGGCCATCTGCCCACACACCCACCGGTTGCGCCAACGTCCACAAGGCAGAAATGAGCATGACGGAAATCACGGTCGCATAAATGCCTACCGGTTTGACATAGTGCACCTGCCCGCCGCTTCGTAACGCCTCCCGCAAGCGCCGGAAGATTTGTACACCCACCGCGCTCACACCCAACACAATCAGCAGGGCGGCCAGATTCAAGGGTGGCGGCTGCTGGTTCAACCCAACAATATAGGCCAGGTGCGCTAGAAGAAAGGACACCAACCCCCCAATGAAGTTTTCTTTGGGCAGCATGAGGAAGATGTCACCCAGCAGAGAAGAGAACAGCGCCAGGGCAAACCACCCCAGCGGGGCATGGAAGTGCGTCTCTTGCCACAGATAGAGTATGAGAAAAAGCATGACCGCCGGTTTGGCGATGAACTCCAACGGCTTCCAATGGCGGGCAACGGCCAACCAATCCAGTGGCGCAAAAAGTAGGGCTAAAAAGAGGGTAAAGGTAGAGGGGGACATGGGATGGTGAACGGAGCACTAAATGCTAAATGCAAAATGCGAAATGCGAA
>DYKW01000150.1 GCA_020722405.1 Anaerolinea thermophila | reverse complement strand
AATACGGAAGTTTCTGTGTGTATTGGTGAATTTTTTCGTCAAGTGTCATGGCTTGCACTCCATTATTCGCTAAATGAGGATACCTGAATTTATTTTACACCAATAGCGGACAAGTTTTGAAATTTTATTTTGCGAGGAAGGTGGCTAACTTATGATTATCTTGAGTCTCTATTTTGCCCTGCGTGACTCTCTAAAAGTCACATAATTGGCTATGGAGATTTTTTTATGCGGCCATTATACTTTGCAGAAGAAGTATCGTCAACAAAGCATGACCAAAATAGCAATTCTCAGTATGAAAGCCCCTATCCACAGATGGCGCGGATTTTTGTTTTGAATCTGCGCCATCTGCAAAATCTGCGAATGAATCAAACCCGTATTGAGAGTTGCTGGAACCAAAATGCCAGAAAAGAAACTTGCTGACCCTGGCCACTGCCCACCTGTTCGCTGACTCCCAACTACCCCACCAAAAACAGCACCTCATTGGCCGCCGCTTCGATGTTGACACAGCCGTTTTGCACCGTGAATGCGCGCCCATCTCCACCCAGCAAATCGTACAATTTCTGTCCGTCCTGCCAGCCCCACTCGTGCAGTGACAGGCGCAAACGCCGCATCTTGCGCCCCGGATTGAGCACCACGACCACACTTTCCTCTGGATGTTGGCGCAAGAAGACCAACGCACGGCGGCGCTCATCGGCCAACAACAGGCGAAAAGTCCCCCGTCGCAGGGCGGTGGAGCCCTTACGCAAGGTAATCAATCGCCGCACCCAGGCGCGTAATTCATGGTTCCAGGCCGATTCATCCCAGGGGAAGGCGCGCCGGCAATCGGGGTCGCTCTCGCCGGACAGACCGATCTCATCGCCATAGTACACCGCCGGGGCGCCGGGGAAAGCGAACTGGAAGGCAAACGCCATACGCAATTTGTCCATATCGCCATGCAGCAAAGTCCACAAGCGAGGTGTATCGTGCGAACCAAGCGGCATGTACATGGAAAGCAGGTTTTCGAACGGATAAGCACGCACAACGGCCTCCAAGGCATCCG
This sequence comes from Anaerolinea thermophila, assembly GCA_020722405.1. GTDB lineage: Bacteria > Chloroflexota > Anaerolineae > Anaerolineales > DRKV01 > DRKV01. The sequence continues at coordinate 2,985 of DYKW01000150.1, read as the reverse complement.
CAAAATGCTGGGTGCTCAATTCCTGATTCAGGTAAGCCAGCAACGCCTTGCGTACCGGATAATTCATCAAGCCATCGAAGTGCGTGTCGTTGACCCAACGCGGCGCAATATCCCAAATTTCCCCAATCAGCGCCGCCCGCGGGTTGGTGGACTTGACCACCTGCCGAAACTGCGCCCAAAAGGCATCGTTATCGATTTCATTTGGCACATCCAGCCGCCAGCCATCGATGCCTTGTTCCAGCCAGTAACGCGCCACCGAAAAAATATACTCGCGCACCGCGGGCGTGGCAGTGTTGAACTTGGGCAACGACTTGAATCCCCACCAGGCCTCATAATTCTGCGCCTTACCGGGTGAAAAAGCATCCAACGGAAAGCGATGAATGTGGAACCAATCGCGATAGGGGGAATGCTCCCCATTCTCCAGTACATCGGCAAAGGCGAAGAACCCCCGTCCGCAGTGGTTGAACACCCCATCCAGGATGACTCGTACCCCATGGCGGTGCGCCAGGTTGAGCAGGGCATGGAAGTCATCCAACGTGCCCAGGCGGGGTTCAATGCGATAGTAATCGTAGGTGTTATAACCGTGGTTAGAGGACGTCAGGAAAATGGGGTTGAAATACAACGCCGTTATGCCTAAATCCAGCAAGTAATCGAAACGCTGCATCACGCCGCGCAGGTCGCCGCCCTGAAAACCGTAAATGGTGGGCGCGGCGCCCCAGGGCTGGACGTTGGGCGGATCGTTGGCCGGATTTCCATTGGCGAAACGATCGGGGAAAATCTGGTAGAAAACGGCATCTTGGAGCCAATCGGGAGGTGTCATGGGAGCAGAAAAACCTTTGGGTGAGGGAAAATTTTGGGGAAACAGCAACCCCCTCAAAGGGCGTCTGTACCCCAGGGGAATCCTGAGGGAACGTACGACCTTTGGGGGGGCGCGAGAAACCATAAAGGGCGCGCCACCTGAGGGCGATCCCGTTAACCCTTTACCCCGCCGACAGTCAACCCGGAGACGATATAGCGCTGCAAAGCAAAGAAAAGCAGCACCGGCGGGATGCTCATTACAATCGCCAAGGCAAAGAAGTCGGACCAGGGGGTGGAAAACTGGCCTTGCATGGAGCGCAACGCCATCGGCAGCGTAAAACGGGCGGGGTCTTCGAGCAGCAGCCAGGCCAACACGAATTCCGTCCAACCGCTCATGAAGCCCAACAGCACGGTCACGGCCAGTGCGGGCAACGAAAGCGGCAGCACAATGCGGAAGAAGGTCTGCGTAGGCGTGGCGCCGTCAATCAGGGCGGCTTCTTCCAATTCTTTGGGCACGGTATCGAAATAGCCCTTCAAATTCCAGATGGAGAAGGGCAAAGCCCCGGCGGTGTAGGCTATCATCAAGCCCAGCAAAGTGGTGCGCAAGGGTTCAGAGCCAACTTTGATTTGGCTGAGCAAGACGTACAGCGGCGCAATGGTACCAGTAGCGGGCAGCATCAGCAGAGCGACAAAGCCAATCATGCCGGCCTCGCGCCCAATAAACTTGAAGCGGGAGAAAGCATAAGCCGCCGAAGCGCCCAACGCCACCGTAAAAAACGCCGTCCCCAACGAGACATACAGGCTGTTCTTCAGCAGCAGGCCAAAGGTCATGCAGGTGGAAAGATCGGTAGGGTTTTTACACAGCAATTTGTACGGCTCGAAAAGCACGCGGTAAAAAGCGGCAAAAGAGGCACCGGGCGGCAAGAGCGTCAACTCCAGGGGCTTGTCGATGTTGCGAGGGTCAAGCGCAATCGATAAGACCCACAAAATGGGAAAAAGCACCGTGGCAGTGACGGCCAACAGGAAAATTTGCAGCCCGATTTGCTTGAGGATATCTTGCGTTTTCTGTTTTTTAGGCATTGTAGGCCTCCGTAGCACGGGTAGCCCGATTTTGAATCAAAGTGATGATCAACAAAATGAAAAATACCACGATGCTAAAGGCTGCACCCACGCCATACAAACGCTGCTCATACACCAATTTGAAGGCTTGCGTAACCAAAATTTCGGTGCGTCCAAAGGGGCCGCCGCCGGTGATGAAGTAGATGACGTTGAAACCGTTGAAAGTCCAAATGGTACCGAGCATGATGGCCGGCACCATGGCCGGACGGATGAGCGGCACGGTGACGTGCCAGAATTTTTGCCAGCCATTGGCGCCGTCGATGGCAGCCGCTTCGTATAATTCAGCGGGGATGGATTGCAGCGCGCCGGTAGCCACTACGCTCATAAACGGCCACCCCAACCAGATATTGGCGAGAAGCACGGCGTAAAAAGCCAATGGCAAAAAAGAAAGCGGGCCGCCAATGGGTGGGGTTGGGTCGGTCAGCCATTTGATGTTCGTAGGGAGGGCCGTTCCCAGATTTTGGTTGATGACCGCCAATAACTGGTTGATAGCACCAAAGCGGTCATCGTACATGTTGTGCCACACCACGGCGGTAATCAGGCCGGGAATCGCCCAGGGAAGCACAAACAGGGCACGGTACAGGCGGCGACCAATCAAGAATTTTTCGTTGAGCGCCATGGCAATCGCCACCCCCAACGCCACATGGAAGAAAACGTTGACCACCGTCCACACCACGTTGAAAGTCAGCAAACGGGTGAAGTTGTAGTTCTCCAGCGCCAGCGAACTGGTGATGATTTTGACGAAATTTTCCAGCCCGACGAGAGGTGGCGTGTATTTCTCCCAGGTGGCCGGATTGAATAGATTGAAGCGCAGGTTCTTGATGCGGTAGTCGGTGAAGGCCATCCACACCTGGAAGGCTTGCGGGAAAAAGGAGATGATGAGCATCACCACGCCGGCAGGAAGGATATACAACCAGGCGCGTACCGTCTCTCTACGCAGGCGAGCGCGTTCTTCTGGGGTGTGCTTGCGCTTTTTAAGGCGCAGGGCAGAATTTATTGTCATGGGCACGACTCCTTGTGCTCCTTGAAAGTAGTTGGGTAGTTGGGTAGTTTGGTAGTTAGGTAGTT
>DYKW01000149.1 GCA_020722405.1 Anaerolinea thermophila | reverse complement strand
ACCCAGTGAGAAGATACCTTTACAAAACGTCAATGCTGCGATAGAATATAGCCTACATTTGTAGAGCACTTGGCCCATCCGGCCTGAACAAAGGTTTTATTTTTTTGCATTACCTCGTTCTTATTGTTTAGGATTATTTTTTCACCACAATGTGATTTTTCAAGTCCTGGCCGGTTACACCACGGCAGGACTTTTTTTATATCGAAACTTACCGGTCTGTACGGACAGACCGAGACACAACAGAGGTTTATAGCACATGAACAATCAAATACTTCGTATCGTTCCCCTGGGAGGGGCTGGGGAAATTGGGAAAAACATGACCGCCATCGAATATGGTGATCGCATCTTGATCATCGACGTTGGCATCATGTTTCCTGAAAATGACATGCTGGGAATCGACTACATTATTCCCGATTTTCAGTACTTACGCGACAAGACCGACCGTGTGGAAGGCATTGTCATCACGCATGGACATGAGGATCACACCGGTGCGTTGGCACACGTTTTGCAGGAGATTAACGCTCCGGTTTACGCCACGCCGCTTACATCTGGCCTCATCAACGTCAAATTGGCACGGCGCGGTGCCCCAAAAAATGTCAAGATCAATACCTTTAACGTAGGTGACGTCATCCGTCTGGGGCCGTTTACCATCGAGCCATTCCACGTGTGCCACTCCATCCCTGATGCCGTTGGGTTGGCAATCGAGACACCTGCCGGCTTGCTCGTTCACTCCGGTGACTACAAATTCGACCAAACACCGGTGGACAACTGGCCCACGGACTACGCCAAACTGGGCGAATTCGGCGAGCGTGGCGTGCTGGCATTGCTGGCCGATTCCACCAATGCCGACAAGGCCGGTTGGACACTTTCTGAGAGCGTCATCGAACCGGCGCTCGAGCAGGTTTTCCGCCAGGCCGAAGGACGCATTTTGGTGGCCACGTTTGCCTCACTCATCTCGCGTATGCAGCAAGTTGCCAATGTGACCGAGCGACTGGGACGCAAATTGAGTTTTGTGGGCACCAGTATGCGCGAAAACGCCAAAATAGCACGCCGGATGGGTTATCTAGATATTCCCGATGAACTCGTCGTCAGCACTGACGAGGCGCTCAAGATGCCGCCCGATCAGGTGGTTCTGATGTGCACCGGTTCCCAGGGGGAACCCAGTTCCATTATGGGACGCCTGTCCACCGGCCGCAACCGCCTGTTCGGCATCGAACAAGGCGATACCATCGTCCTGTCTTCGCATCCCATCCCCGGCAACGAGGAGACCGTTTACCGCACCATCAACCGCCTGTTCCAACGTGGCGCCGAGGTGATTTACGATCCAATCGCCCCCGTGCACGTCTCTGGGCATGCCAGCCAGGAAGAGATGAAGTTGCTCATCCAGTTGCTGCGTCCGAAATATCTCATCCCCGTACACGGTGAGTTGCGACACCTGCATCAGCATCGTAATCTGGCCATTGAAATGGGCATGCCGACAGAAAACATCGCCGTTATCGAGAATGGGCAGGTGGTCGAATTCCAAAACGGGGAAATGCGTCTTGGCGAGCGCGTCCCCGGAGGATATGTCTTTGTAGACGGTTCTGGCGTGGGCGATGTCGTGCCCAGCGTGGTGCGCGAGCGTGAACGACTGGCTGAAGATGGCGTGATTGTCATCAGCGTTGTGCTGGACAAATACACCGGTGAACCGGTAAAACCCCCTGTTATCCAGACCCAGGGCTTCGTCTATGAACAAGAAGCCGGCGAGTTGTTGGAATCTCTGGAAGACGAAATCCGGCGAGGATTGAAGCACAACCTCAACGGCAGCATGGAACGCTACTTGAAAGACCGCTTGAGCGGTTTCCTGTATCGTGAAGTACAGCGTCGTCCGGTGTTGTTCGTCAACGTCCAGAAGATGTAATGCCCGTTCCCCTTGCATTGCGCATAAGGCCATCAGAAAAACTCTGATGGCCTTATTTTATCTTTCCGGCCAGCCTTGTTCACCAATCAAGGGCACAAAGGCCACCGGGCAAATGCGTTTTCGCCGGTAATCTGCCCCCTGGCGTTGCCAGCATTCCAAAATCTGTGCTCCCTGGCTCCCTACCGGAATGATCAGCCGCCCACCATCAGCCAGTTGATCGCACAGGGCTGGGGGAACCTTCGGCGCGGCCGCGGTGACCAGAATGCCGTCGTAGGGTGCGTGCTCTTTCCATCCAAGCGTACCATCTCCGACCCGCAGGTGGACGTTGTCCAGCCCTAAGGCCGCTAATCTCTGGGCGGCTTTTTCCGAGAGCGTGGCGAAGCGCTCCACCGAGCGCACCTCATCGGCCAGGTGCGCCAGCACGGCTGTTTGATACCCGGAGCCGGTACCAATCTCCAGCACCCGCGCCCCCTTTGGGGGCAGTTCCAGCAAAGAAGTCATCAACGCTACCATGTAGGGCTGGGAAATCGTCTGCCCCTCGTCAATGGGGAGCGGGGCGTCGCTGTAGGCCCACTCCTGGTGGGCTTCGGCTACGAACAAATGACGAGGGACGGCGCGCATCGCTGCCAACACCCGCCTATCCTGCACGCCGCGGGCAACGATTTGCGTCTGTATCATCTGTTCGAGAGCCAAAAGCCACGGTTTTTCATTCATTACAAAGCATGCAAGCGTTTTATCAGGTGTTTCCAAAATTCATCCCGCCTGCCCGGCACAAACGGCGTGTAGAGTGCCAAACGGTCTGCCAGACCGTGGTAACGTTCGGCCAGGAGAGTCGGGACATCTTGCGGCGTGCCGATAACGGCAAAAGTCTCCAGCATCTCATCCCCGATCACTGCCGGCATCTCGTTCCAGCGTCCGGCAGAGGCTAACTTGGACAAATGCTCCGCTTCGGCATCCCAGCCATGCAGGCTCATCACTGCCCGGTAGGAGGGGGTGGAGGCATAAAAGGCAATCTGTTGACGGGCATAAGCGGTCTCCTGCTCGTTGGTTGCCACAAATGCCGTTACCGCCAGCGCGGCGCGTGGCCGCCCGCTGCGGGTTGCGCCTGCCTCGATGGCCGGCAGCAACACTTCGCGTAGATAGTGCGGCGTGTGGAAAGGATGCACGTGGAAACCATCCGCTACATCCCCCGCCAGGCGTGCCATGGCAGTATTCACGCCGGCAATGTAAATGGGAATATCCGGCGTTTCGATTGGGCCGGGATTGAAAAAGGGCGTCATCAGCGTCAGTTTGTAATACTCCCCCTGGAAATCCAATTTCTCGCCGGTTTGCCAGGCGTCCCAAAAAGCGCGCAAGGCCTGAATTTGTTCACGAAATTTCCCGGCCGGCGAATCCGGCCAATCCATCCCAAAGCGGCGCTTGATGTGCGCCTTTACCTGCGTACCCAGTCCTAAAATAAAGCGTCCGCCGGAAAATTGTGCCAGATCCCAGGCTGTATACGCCATTGCCCCCGGGCTACGCGCAAATCCCACCGCAATCGCCGTGCCAAATTGCAGGTGGGTTGTGTGCTCCGCAACCAAAACCCCTGGCAAGAACGGATCGTGTTGTGTTTCGCTGCTCCATAACGTGTCGAACCCCATTTCCTCTGCCGCCTTTGCGAGCGCGGCGACATGAGAAAGCCCTACCGGCCCTAATGTGGTATCTACGAACATGCTGCCTCCTTGAAAAGCGTAGGAACTGTATCGAAAATAAACGATGCGCTTGCGAGTAACACCACAGCGCGCGGGGCGCTGCTCAAAATGGAAGAAACGGGGCGTGTTTTTTAGGGTAGATGAAGGCATTGCCTTCGCCTACCCTCGTGCCATAGAAGATCTCTGTAGGACGGGCTTTCAGCCTGTCCTACAGCCTGGCCAAGTTTATTAGTAGCAAATGGGTCTCTGGGGCGCGAAGAACGACTTGGGCGAGGGAGAAAAAATTCTCACTATTGCACATACCCTGCACTCATGATACAAACATGACGTTCACCTGCAAAATGAGTATACCAAAAAAGCGCGGTACAATTCCACCGTCTAATTTATCCGAATTTTTCTCCAAGCCTGATCTGCGTATCTGATCTGAAAATAGATTTTCATGTCTGGTGGTGAAAATCATTTTTTCAT
>DYKW01000148.1 GCA_020722405.1 Anaerolinea thermophila | reverse complement strand
TTCACCCTGCGGGTACTTCGCGGGACGTTTCCCCTTCTTTTTGAGATGATACCCTGAATCGGTTGCTAGCGTTCGGCATCGCTCAGACGTGTTTCGGGGTGGTCGTCGAAAGGCGGCATCTCCCCTTCGGTTAATTTGAGTATGGCGGCGGGAGTGCTCAATCATTTTTGCAAAATGACCTTAAAAGAGAAACAAGGCGGTCCGATGCGTTTTGGACTGCCTTGTTGTCTGTGCAAAAGCAAATTTAGGCTGGGACGCTCGTTTCTGCGAAACTGTAGCCCGCCTCCAAGGCCTCGAAATTAGCCGGTAGGAACGCTTTGTGCCGTTCAGGCAGGTGATTTTTCAACGCTTGCTTGATGGCGTCTAACGGCAAAACAGGCTGCTTTGCAAGCAGCGCCCCAAGCATGACCATGTTTGTCAGCCGGCGGTCGGCAATTTGCTCAGCAATTTCGTTCGCCGGAATCAACACCGAGATAATATCCTGCCGGGTAACCGAGCGAGGAACAAGCGACTTGTTGACAACTAGAACCCCATTTGGACGTACCAGTGGTTCGTATTTATCCGCTGAAGGCAAATTGAGCGCCAGCACTGCTTGAGGGTTACGCACCAATGGGGCACCGATTTCCTCATCAGCCACAATGACGGTACAATTCGCGGTGCCGCCGCGCATTTCCGGCCCGTAAGAAGGAATCCAGGTGACGTGTTTACCAGTATCCATACCAGCATAAGCCAATACCTGTCCGACGAATAACACACCCTGGCCGCCAAAGCCGGCAATTATGATTTCTGTTTGCATCGGATTTTCTCCATTTCAAAACGCGAATCAGCGAATGCGCAACGCGGCCACCGTGGGAGAGACCTTATAATCGCCCAACGGATAGACGGGAACCATGTGCTCCTCAACCCATTTGAGCGCTTCCACCGGGCTCATACCCCAGTTGATCGGGCAAGTGGAAAGAAGTTCTACCAGCGAGAAGCCTAATCCCTGGTGCTGCACTTCAAAGGCGGTACGGATGGCCTTTTTGGCCTTGCGGATATTGGCGGGGTCGTGTAAACTGCGGCGCACCACATAACTCGCCCCATCCAATGTCGCTAACATTTCCGACATGCGGATGGGATACCCCATCCGCTTGACATCCCGGCCATTCTGGGAGGAGGTGGTTTTCTGTCCCGGTAGCGTAGTGGGGGCCATTTGACCGCCCGTCATGCCATAGATGGCATTGTTGATGAAAACCACCGTGATATTTTCACCACGCGCGGCAGCATGGGTAATTTCTCCCATACCGATAGAAACCAAGTCGCCATCGCCCTGGTAGGTGAACACGATACTGTCGGGTATGACACGTTTGATACCGGTTGCCATAGCCGGGGCACGCCCGTGAGGGGCTTCTACAAAATCGCACTCGAAGTAATTGTACCCAAACACCGAGCAGCCCACCGAGGCCACCCCAATGGTCTTTTCAATAACGCCCATTTCATCCAGCACTTCAGCAACCAAACGATGGGCAATCCCATGGGTACAGCCGGGGCAATAATGTGTTGGCACATCGTTCAGTGCTTTAGGGCGGCGGTATACAATTTGTCTTTGAACTTGTGGCGTTGTCATTACCACGCTCCCTTAGTTTTGGTCTGGAGCAAGCGCTGCATCCAGGCTTGGCGAACATCTGCGTACAGCGGCACGGGGTTATGCGCAAGGCGTTGAATTTCGCGTTCGATTTCTTCCGACATCGGCACCACGCCGCCCATACGTCCATAGAAATCCACCGGCGCCTGACCGGCTACCGCCAAGCGCACATCATCGAGCATCTGTCCACCGTTCATTTCCACAACCAGGAAGGATTGTGCTTGCTTCGCCAGTTCCCGGATTTGCTGCGTGGGGAAGGGACGCAGTGTAATCGGACGCAGCAACCCCACCGGAATGCCCTGCGCTCGCGCCGTGCGCACGGCAGAGAGTGCCACCCGCCCCGCTGTGCCAAAGCCAACCACTACTATTTCGGCATCATCCAGGTAGTATGCTCGATAACGTACTTCGTTGGTTTCGATTTCCTTCCAGCGGCGCAGCAAACGCAAGTTGGTTTGCTCTTCGTCTTCCGCGTCAACATAAATGGAGGTCAGAATATTGCGCGGCCGACCCTGTGCACCACGCGTCGCCCAGGCGGGATATTCTTTCTTCATCGGGCGCATTTCCGGCAATTCCGCCGGTTCCATCATTTGACCAATGCTACCATCCGCCAAAACGAAAACGATGGAACGGTATTTCTCTGCCAGGTCAAAGGATAACACGGTCAGGTCAATGGCTTCTTGCACGCTGGCCGGGGCCAGTGCAATCGGATAGTAATCGCCATGCCCACCACCATGCACCATCTGGAAATAATCCCCCTGCGAGGGGGCGATGTTGCCCAACCCGGGGCCACCGCGCATCACGTCTACCAACACCATTGGCACTTCGGTACCTGCAATGTACGAGAGACCTTCCATCATCAGGCTGACACCGGGGCTGGAGGAAGAACTCATCACCCGCGCACCGGTGCAAGCCGCGCCGTACACCATGTTGATCGCCGCCAATTCGCTTTCGGCCTGCAAAAAAATACGTCCCAACTCCGGCATGCGTTTGGACATCCATTCCAACAATTCGGTTTGGGGTGTAATCGGATAGCCAAAGTAGGCTTCCAGGCCAGCCCGAATGGCCGCCTCCGCAATCGCGATATTTCCCTTGAGTAACTCTTTTGCCATGTCACTTTTTCCTTATCAGGCTGCGGCCGCGGTTGCTTGCCGCTGTGGTGCAATGACTTCACGGAACACGGTCAACGCTGCATCGGGGCATACGATGGCACAGATACCGCACCCAGTGCAGCCCTCGCTCTTCAGTGCGGCCGGGTGATACCCCTGGGAGGTTAATCGCTCCGGGTCCAGGTGCATTACATCCTGCGGACAGGCGGCCACACACAAGCCGCAACCTTTGCAATGCGATTCGTCAACTTCAATCCAGCCCCTTACTCGTGGCATTATCTTATCTCTCCTTTGCAATAGACGAAAATAAACCAGATTTATACAAATTTGCGTTTATAGTATGCCGCAAAACTTGTCCTCTTGTCAGTGTAACGGTCGGGTTCAGGCGCGTAGCGGAGCAACGTCGCCTGCAACCCGGTGTGTGCGACCCGTTCGCTTGAAATTGTACCGCAAGGTACGAAGGATGAGCGGCAAGGTCATGAACACTTCGATAAACTCAGTGCAGGCCTTGACAACTGAGTGTCCCTGTAAGTGAAAGTCTTACCCTTCGACTGCGCTCAGGGCAGGCTCTCCAGGTGGTGGAGTAAAAGCACCTTCCCCAGGCGTGTGTCTGGCAAACACGGGTCTGCCTGTCCTGGCAAGGCCAGGGAAGCGGGAAGGAAAGGCGGTAAGTCGTAACCGAGGCGACAATCCCGTCGAGCAGGTGACTATGGATAACGAATGAAGGTGTGATTGAAGCGTCGTCACACCTGCACCGACCGCAGGTGCGGTGTGCACAACTTGCCAAAGCGGTTGATAGCCTAAAGGCCACAGGTAGGCAAGCCCAAAAGGGGCTGTGTTCAGGCCATGTCGTACATTGGAACATGGTAACCGCTCGAATGGACACCGGCGGCCTGTACCCGTCAGGGTGAAAGCACCATTCCTTCGCAAGCTCAGGACAGGCTCTAAGGTCACAAAACAAGGGACGCCCGGAACGGGGAAACCCGCTATGGCTCTTTGCAAAAAGAAGGCGGCCAGGCCGAATGCTATAGCGGAGTAGAGCTTGCCCTGAACGCAGTGAAGGGATGCCCCAACAAGCGAAGGCTCTGGGTAATGCCAGAGACATGCTGACCCTTCGGCAGGCTCCCCGAAAGTGCATCGGGACTTCGCAGGGCAGGCAGTGGGGCGGGTATACAGGCTTGCACTGAGCTTGTCGAAGTGAAGGCCAGGGTACTGGATGAGCAAGGGTCTTACACCTGCACTTGCAGCGCAGGTGCAAGTGTGACACACGTCTCTGACGTAGTGAAGACGGAGTGTTCTACGAACGCTCGGCTCTGAAAGCGCACTCGCCAAGCCGCAGTTATTTTAAGGTTCAGTAACTGTGG
>DYKW01000147.1 GCA_020722405.1 Anaerolinea thermophila | reverse complement strand
TAAATCTGTGGCCTTTGTTTTTTGGCTTTTCTTGCTCCAGATTTGGAATTGCTGTGGTCAAATGCCAGGGATAAGACATGACCAATGCCTTGAGGCGTCCTGGTTGTCCGGCGGTGTGCGAAGCGGACGATGGCTGCCTACCCAACTATCCAACTACCCAACTACCTAACTACCGAACTACCTAACTACCGAACTACCGAACTACCCAACTGTCCCATCAAGGTGTCCAGAAGCGCAGGGTGCCGTCATCCCCTGCGGAGAGCAACGTCTGGCCATCCGGGGTGAAGGCCACCTGCCAGATTTGTTGCGTGTGCCCCCTGAGCGTGTTCAGATGCTTTCCCGTGCGTACCTCCCACAGGTTGATATTTCCGTCTACCCCGGAAGATGCCAGTACCTGACCATCTGGGCTGAAATCCAGGCTGCGAATTGCACACGCGCTACCGCTTGGCGTTAGGCTGCGGCGCAGCCGCCCTTTGGTTGCATCCCACAGGTGCAGCGTCCCGGACATGGTGCCAATGGCCAGCAAGGTCCCGTCGGGTGAGAAACCGGCGCAGCGCAATGCTCCCAGATGCTCTTTGGATGTGCTCAATAAAGTTTGACTGGGAATATGCCATAAAGAGACCTTGCCAGGTTCGATGGCTGCCAGCAAATCGCCTTTTTTGCTGTAAGCCAGGTCTTCGATGGGGTTGGATTGTTGCGCCCATGGTTTGGGGACAACCGGCAGCATAGCCGTTTCCCATACTTCACGTGCTTGCCAGTAAAAGATGTTTCCAGTTTCGGTGGCAGCAAATAGCCATTCTCCCTGTGAACTGAAATGTATTCGGGTGACCATGCCGCAGTCGGCAGGTAGCGCAATGCGGCGGGCGGCGCTGTGCGAGAGTTTCCAGACCAAAAGGAAAGGGTCCTGCCCGGCAGAGACCAGGTACTTCCCCTGGGGATCGAAAGCCAGACTACGGACGGCTTGCTGGTGCCCAACCAGGGTCACTTCAGCGCTTGTCTCGTTGGGGGGATAACTCCACAACATCACACTGCCGTTTCCGCTGCCGGCGGCCAAGTAGTGTTGTTGAGGAGAAATCGCCAGGCTGGTCAAGGCCCCATTGTGGGACAGCGATTTGATCATCTCGCCATTGTATACGTTCCAGATGCGCACCACCTCCTCGTGGATGGTCAAACTGCTCAGCGTGTACCCCTGGGGAGAGAATAGACAATGGGAGATGGGGTAACGCTGCTCTTCCAGGTGCTGCCAAATGATGCCATTGCCGGGACGCCACAGGCGGATACTGCCATCCCAGGAGCCAGAGGCCAGGGTGCGGTTATCCGGCGAGAAACTTATTTGCGTGACGATGCCCATGAAATCTTTGAGCGTCTTGGCCGGGCTTTCTTCGCCTGGTTTCCACAAGTTGATGTGACCATCTTCTGCCCCGGAAGCCAGCAAGCGGCCGTCGGAAGTATAGGTCAGCGTTCGTACTGCCTGGCGGTGTCCGTGCAGGGTGTGGATCAGGGCGCCATCTTGCACCCGGCGAATGTGAATGTGGCGATGACCAAAAGCCAACGCAAGGTTGCTGCCGTCAGGAGAAAAAGCCAGCGCGCGAATGGGTCCTTTGTCGTATGCAAACGTGCGCAGCAAGGTGTGGTCACGCATCTGCCACAAGCGCACCACCCCATCGCGCGCTCCGCTGGCTATCAAGTGCCCATCGGAGGAAAAAGCCAGGGTTTGCACGGCGCTTTGATGGGCGTTGATGTCGCATGGCTTTTCTGGTTCGTCTAGCTGCCATAAGCGGATTTTGCCATTGTCCATGCCGGCGGCCAGCCATGTCCCTGTGCGGTTATACGTCAGGCACCAAACCCAGGTTGGGGTGGGCAGGAACTGTTGCAAATGGAAGGTGTTGAGGTCATACAGGTAAATGCCAATGGCAGAGCCGAGCGCCAGGGTTTCACCGTCTGGGGCGTAGGCAATCGCTACGATGCGTCCCCGTCCCACCCTTTTTTGTTCGTGCACGGTGGCTGCATTCTCCGTGTTGATTACCGCGTAGGTACGCACGACGACATCGGTTGGGTTTTCCGCAGTTTGTGGTATTTCTGCCACGGATTCATCTGCCGATTGCGTGATTTCCTCTGCCTGAATTGCCTGCTGAATTGCCTGTTCGCTCGGAGGTTGGCCGGTTTGTTGCCTGGATAGGGAAGTGCGTGCCCGGCGCAGGGTATCCTGTACCGCATTGGGGTCGCTTCGATACACCTGGCGCAAATGTTCCAAGGCTTCCTTCACTCGACCTTGTTCGAGCAGGGCTTCCCCCAGGTAGCGGCGTGCTTCCAGGTGAGAAGGGTCTACCTGGAGGACCAGTCCGAATATCCGAATGGCGGCCTGCCATTCGGATTGGGCAAACATCCGCTGTCCGGCGGCGTATAACCGGTGCGTGTGCAGCGTCAAAGGAGATGTTTTTGGAGAAGAGGAGCGAGAATGAACGTATGAAGTCATAATAATCCGGGGCGACCTTTTGTTTTGGATGGCTATAGTTTGGATTATAGTGACTTTTTGGGATGGCAGCATTACGGCTGTATGGCAGGTATGTGGTTGTTTGTTAGAGAATGCTGTCAGCAAATAGCGGGCAGGTGAACAGGCGTCAGGGGGCAACATGCAGCATTTAGGCAGCGGACAGCAGAGGCGGCTCCCACGCCGCCGGATAAAGCGTGAGCCGTCGGCTGTACATTTTCGCACGTCGCACAAAGTGGTAAACTTTCCTATCGTTGGAGACCAGAAAATCAGAGGTTTTGCTATGTCACGTTGGCGTATCGTTTTTCTCTTCCTGGTGATTATTCCAGGGTTCATAGCGGCTTTTGCGGGGGGCTACGTGTTGGGTACCTGCCGGGCGCGCACAGAAACGCCCTTTAACCTGCTGGAAGAAGCCCATCAGCATTTGGCAACCTACGGCCTGTACGATTTACCGGAAGATAATGCCCTGGCTTATGGTGCCATTCGGGGAATGTTGCAGGCGTATGATGACCCCTACACAGTGTTTGTCGAACCGCCTCAAAGTGAATTGGAAAATAACACCTTGAGCGGACAATTTGGGGGCATTGGCGTTACCCTGGAGCGTCTCCTGGATGGTCAGGTGGTGTTGCACCCCCTGGCGGATAGCCCGGCGGAAGACGCCGGCCTGCTCGGTGGCGATGTGTTGGCGCAGGTGGATGATCTGACCGTTACCCCAGGCGTGTCTTTGGAAGCCATTCAGGCTGCGCTCAGGGGACCGACGAATTTGCCCGTGCACGTTCAGGTAGTGCGTCCACCGGCTTGGGAGCATCTGACGTTCACGGTGTCTCGGGCCGTGTTCGATATTCCCTCGGTAACCGGTTATGTGGACGGTGACCTGCCGCAATTGGGTGTGTTGGTGGTCAACCGCATGGCGGCTACCACGGCCGATGAGATTCAACGCACTGTGACAGCGCTTTCTGCGCAGGGGGCAACGCACTTTGTTTTGGATTTACGGGACAACGGTGGCGGTTTGCTGGATGCCGGCGTACAATCGGCGCGCTTGTTCCTTTCGAGCGGTACGATTTTGGAGCAGCAGTATCGAGGGAAGCCGGTGGAGCGCCTCTCTGTGGATAGCCCTGGGGCGCTGCTTTCCCTACCGCTGGTGGTGCTGGTCAACCACGGGACGGCCAGCGCAGCGGAACTTTTGGCCGGGGCATTGCAGGCACAAGGGCGCGCCCCCTTGATTGGTGAGCCCACTTATGGCAAGGACACGCTGCAACTGTTGTTCACCCTCAGCGATGGCTCCAGTATGCACATCACCGCGGCGCGCTGGTGGGTGCCCGACCTGCCGAAACCTATTGGCGAAGGCGGTTTGCAGCCCGATGTGCCGGTAGACACTTCCCAGCCGAAGGCTTACCTGCAGGCCGCCCGGGCCTACTTTTTTGATCGCTAACCGGACGCCGGTGAATAGGGCTTGCGTCAGTCTGGGAGGACTCATTCTGTCCAGCCGCGGCGGGCTGGAGGAAGTGGTTCGCCTATCTTGGTTTTGCAAGCGTTTCTTAAAATTTTTGTAATCGTCAAAGAAACCGTGAACACCTTCATGAAAATGCAAAATGCGAAACGCGAAATGCGAAA
>DYKW01000146.1 GCA_020722405.1 Anaerolinea thermophila | reverse complement strand
TCTAGTCGAAAAGTATTCGCGAGTTTCTCAAACACTCCCAAAACATGGTATAAAAAAGATGACACGTCAGAACCCGCGGAGAACGCAGAGAATCTGGAAAGTCATTCACCCCCCGGCGAATGCCATCCTGCGGCACCGATCATGCTCTCCGTGATCTGGTCAAGATTTTCCCGTTCTGTCATCTCAGCGCTCTCTGCGTTCTTGGCGGTAAACAAACATCTTTTATTTTCGATGAGAATAGATTATGCGCTTTTTGCTTGATGAAAAATCGTACCAGGAAATGCTGGTGCGCAAAGACCATACCCCCGATTGCTACGTGCGCCCCGGAGAATACCTCCATCACCTGTACGTAAACGGGGTACGCTACACCGTAATGCGAGCCGTTATACAATGCCTGAAACAGGCGGAAGAAAAAAACGACAAAGAAGCACGCATCCACTTGACTTTGCACACAAAGCAATTCGATCGACTCTACGCCCAGGAACGTGCCAAAGGTACCAATCTACAAAATCTGCGCTTCTTGGGGGATCCACCACCCAAAGATGATGGCAGCACACGAATCGGAAAAACCTATGTGCCCCCGCGACCCACCAAATTATCCGACACCGGATTAAGTCATACGATGATGCACGAAATCATTCTGCGCGCAGTGTACAATCGCGGTCGTCCTACAGGGGGCGAAATTGCCAACGATCTGGGGCTATCCTACCAGGTTGTTGGTCCGATCCTGCATGAAATGCGCGAAAAGGATTTGCTGGATGTCGTCGGCCAAAAGGGAATAGGGGAAATCAGTTACGAGTACATCTTAAAGCCACCGCGTGGCCCCCAGGCAGCAGAAAACGCCCTCCAAAAGACGGAGTACAACGGCCCCGCGCCTGTCCCCTTTGCAGCCTACCTCAAGGCCGTCGAAGCACAAACCATCAAGCACATGACCGTCACCCGGCGCAATATCCGACAGGCATTCGAGGACTTAATCATCACCGATGCTGTGTTCAATGAGTTTGGGCCGGCCATTAACTCAGCAGATTCGATTTTCCTATTTGGCGCACCAGGTAACGGTAAAACCAGCATTGCCGAACGTATCACCCGTTTGATGGGAGATGACATTTACGTCCCCTATGCTATCGAGGCAGATGGACAGATTGTACGACTGTTCGACCCAATTGTGCATGAGATTAGCATCGATACCAAAGCATCATCATCGAAAGAGAACACTTTTGCCTTTGCCGAAGCCTTTGAGCAAAGTGCTGAACCAGAATTCGATACCCGTTGGGTGCGCATCAAACGTCCCACCATTGTGGTCGGTGGCGAATTAACCATGTCTATGCTTGACCTTTCTTACAACCAGTATGGCAAATACTATGAGGCGCCCTTACAAATGAAGGCCGGCAATGGCATCTTTATGATTGACGACTTCGGACGCCAGCAAGTGCGTGCCATAGACTTGCTCAACCGCTGGATTGTACCTTTGGAAAAGAAGTATGATTATCTTTCTACCATCATCGGCACCAAATTACAGGTTCCGTTCGATGTCTTGCTTATCTTTTCAACCAACCTCGACCCCAATCAACTGGCCGATGAAGCCTTCCTGCGGCGTATCAAGTACAAAATCGAAATTCGAGACCCCGATGAGCGCCAATGGCGCCAAATCTGGGAATTGGTGTGCAAGGCAAAAAACATCTCATTAGATCACGAAGGCCTGGACTACATGCTTTCCAAGTGGTACAAGCCTTATAATCGTCCCTTACGCATGACCCACCCACGTGATATTCTCAATCAGATGATTAGCATTGCCCGTTATAACATGGAGAGTGTTTCATTCTCTCCCGACCTGATCGACGCGGCTTGCGAGTCATATTTCATTAGTTTGGAAGCGCGTGACTTTGGCGCGCAAGTAAAAATATAACCAGGAGGTTAAAATGCGATACCAAATTCAAGGCACCACCCTACCAACGCTTGACGTATATCTCACCCAGGGTGAGGCAGTGTACACCGAATCCGGTGGCATGGCCTGGATGAAAGGCAATATTCAAATGGATACCAACACCAAAGGCGGTTTAATGTCCGGCTTGGGGCGGGCATTGGCCGGAGAATCCATCTTTATGACAACGTACACCTGTACGAAGGGCGATGCGGTTATCACCTTCGCTCCCGAAGCACCCGGCAATATTCTGGTGCGTCAATTGGCTGCCGGCGAACACCTGATTTGCCAAAAAGACGCCTTCATGTGCGCCGAGAGCTCGGTTAAACTGGAAATGCACTTTCGGAAACGCCTGGGGGCTGGCCTGTTCGGCGGCGAGGGCTTTATCTTACAAAAAGTGACCGGCCCCGGCACCGTCTTTCTGGAAATTCCAGGAGAAGTGCGCGAATTCGACCTGGCCAGTGGCGAAGTAATGAGGGTCGATCCCGGTCACATCGCAGTCTTCGAACCCAGTGTGTCTTACGACATTGCCGCCGTCAAGGGGTTGAAGAATATTTTCTTCTCTGGCGAAGGCCTATTTCTGGCGACGCTCAAAGGCCCAGGGAAAGTTTACCTGCAAAGTTTGCCGTTAGCCAATCTGGCAGCAAAACTGGCACATTACATCCCTACCAAAGGCTGACTTTGAAGCCTCGCGTTCATTGGTACGACTATCTAACAGTCAACCTGCACTTTACCGGCCTGACGGTGCTCACCCAAACGATGACACCGCTCGTCCTGCCCCTGTTGGTGCAACACTTCGTTGGTGAAGCCGAACAGGGGCGTTTTTATGGCCGTTTACGCTTGTGGGGGTTGATGACCGCTGTGCTGGTGCAGGCCGTCGCCGGTATGCTCTCCGATCGTCTGGGAAGCCGTTATGGGCGGCGACGTCCCTTCATTGTTGCTGGCACTCTGTTGACTTTGGCCTCCTTAGGGCTGGTAGCCTTCAGCGCCCAACTAGACGGTATGAGCGGATATTGGGTACTCTTTACGGCCTTGATGCTGATGATGGTTGCCAGCAATACCGCCCAGGGGCCATTGCAAGCCCTCATGCCCGACTTGATTCCCGTACAGGCGCGCGGCAAATTTTCAGGGGTCAAAGCCCTTATGGAGGTGCCGCTCCCCCTGATGTTGGTTGCCTTCGTCATCGGCCCAATGGTGGGACGCGGTGCCCTGGAGTTGGCCCTGCTCTTGGTGGGTTTTCTCCTGCTACTCACCATGACGGTTACGCTGTTTGCTCCGGAGGAAGCCAGCACAGGCCTTTCGCAGCCTTTCCCCTGGTCGCAGGTGCTTCGACTAGCAATCATGACCACCATATTTACCCTCACAATTTTGGGCGGCGGCGCGCTAGTTGACGGTATCGCGACCCGCCTCAACACTGTACCGCTAAGCATTGCCTTGTGGGTAATGGGATTGACTGGTCTGATGGTGCTGTGTGCATCCATTGCCCTGGGATTGTGGGGTGCATTGCGCATTAGTTTGGGAACAGAATTCCACCGTCATCCCGATTTTGCTTGGTGGGTACTCAACCGCCTTACCTTCTTGACCGGTTCAACCAATTTGGCTGCCTTCGCGCTCTACTTTTTTCAGGGTCGCCTGGGGTACAGCGGTGCACAAGCCGCTATTCCGGCCAGCCGGATGCTCCTGCTGGTGGGTGTTTTTGTACTGATCAGTGTCCTGCCTGCCGGAGCATTGGCAGATAGCATAGGTGAAAAAAGACTGTTGCTTGCCAGCGGCGGTCTGGCAACCCTGGGCACCGTTGTTCTCCTCTCAATCCCACGCCTGGAAGTTGTGTACCTGGGCGCGATTTTGGTTGGTATTGCTATCGGCGTCTTTTATGCCGTCAATTGGGCTTTGGGAACCCGCCTGGTGCCGGTGGATGACGCCGGACGCTACCTGGGTATTGCAAACCTGGCTGGTGCAGGCGCCGGTGCAGTGGGGGCATACATAGGCGGGCCAATTGCCGATTTTTTTGTGATTCACTATCCATCACAACCAATACGTGGTTACCTGCTGCTTTTTACCTTGTATGGGGCTTTGTTTATCATCTCCGTGCTGACGATTTTGCCATTACACAATGATAATTCAGTCCCTTGACGTAACTGTTCAGGCACGTCCGATTTGGCGGTTGAGCTCGCACAAAGGGTAGGCGA
>DYKW01000145.1 GCA_020722405.1 Anaerolinea thermophila | reverse complement strand
CTGCCAATTGGCAACTATCGCTTTATGGTGGAACTGGATGGGGCGCAGTTCTTCAGCGAGGGTTTCGACCACTGCGATGTGCCCAACTGCCGCTGGATCGACATGTGGGTCTTTGGCCCGCGCACCGTGACGGTGCGCCAGAAGGACGGGACGCTGGTGGAAGACGCAACAGTGGAAGCTTATACCGAAACAGCCTACACTGGTTTGAGCGGCACAACCGACGAGAATGGGGTGGCCCAGATCACCCTGGCGCAAGGCTGGTATCGCTTCCGCGTGACCGTGCCCAGCGGCCAGTATTGGAGCGGCGACCAGGTGCACTGCAAAACTCCTGATTGTCGGGGCGTGACGGTGGTGGTGGATACCTATGACACCATCCCGGTTTCGGTGCTCAACACCAACGGCACCCCGCAAGGCGCCAACCATACCGTGACCGCCTTTACAGGCGAGACCGCCACTGAGCAAAGCGCGGCGAGCGATGACAACGGCCAGGCCATCCTGACCCTGCTGGAAGGGAACTACCGCTTCCGGGCGCTGTACGAAGGCGCGACCTTCTGGAGCTCGGCGGTCAATCACTGCACCATTCCCGGCTGCAGCGGGGCGGTCATCCCGGTCAGCATCCCGATTGAATTGAGCGTGCGCGATACGGATGACCAGCCGGTGGCGGGTGTGGAAGTGTACGCCTTCGATGGTGAAACCTACACCAATTTCAGCCGTGTCACGGGCGAAGACGGGCGGGCGATCTTTATCCTGCCGTTTGGCAACTACCGTTTCCGCGCCGATGTCAATGGAACGCAGTTCTGGAGCGGTACGGAGAACCACCTGACCTTGCCCACTGATTGGCCCTATGTGGACCTGATTGTGAACAAGCCGGTCACGGTTTCAGTCGCCGGGCCAGGCGGCGTTCCGGCAGCCAATACGGTGGTGGAAGTTTACTCCGGAGAAGACTATACCGGGCGCGCCGCCACAACGGATGGAGATGGCCAGGTCAGTTTCAGCCTGCCGGACGGCGAATATCGTTTCCGGGTGGAAACGGGCGGGAGCGAATACTGGAGTCAAACCTGCCAGGTTCCCGGCTGCGAGTCGGCGGACATTATGGTCGCGGACAGCGCGTTCTCGCAGAGTGAAGTGACCATTGACTATGAATATGACGCCCTCTATCGCCTGACAGCCGCGGACTATTCGACCGGTGACTATTATCATTACGCCTATGATGCGGTGGGCAATCGCCTGAGCCAGGCCAGCCAGGTGAACGATTTCCCGATCAGTGTCAGCTATGAATATGACGCTGCCAACCGCTTGACCAGCGCTGGTGGCATGGCTTATACCTACGATGCCAACGGCAACCTGCTCGACGATGGCGTCAACGAGTACACCTATGACGCCGCCAACCGGCTTTCAGCGGTCAGCCTGCCCTCGCAAGGGGGTGGTCAGTCAGCAGTGACCAGTTATCAATACAGCGGACTTGGTGATAGACTCCAGGAAACTTTGAATGGAGCGACGACCACCTTCACGATGGATCTGAATATGGGTCTCACGCAGGCTTTTTCCGATGGCACATATACCTACACCTATGGACTTGGCCGGATTGCGCAATACAACACGACCACCGAATATTTCCTGGGTGATGCGTTGGGTTCTGTGCGCCAGATGACCGATTCCTATGGCGTTGTAACGTTTGTGAGGGCTTACAATCCGTATGGAGAAGTGACCCAGACCAGCGGGGCAGGGCTGACGAGTTATGGCTTTACCTCTGAGTACCAGATGAACGACCTGGTCTATCTCCGCGCCCGCCACTATGCGCCGGGCACAGGCCGCTTCTTGACCCGCGATACCTGGACGGGTAACAGTAATCAGCCCATGTCTTATAACAAATGGGTTTATGCGTATGGGCAGCCGGTGAATCTGGTCGATCCTACCGGCTATTTCCCGGCCGAGTGTCTGGATGCGGATAATTTTGCTCAGTGTCTTCGTGATTGGCAGGCTGAAAGTCGAGAGGTCGTTGAGTGTGAGCCTTTACCAGCATCATATTATCCCAACC
Organism: Anaerolinea thermophila; assembly: GCA_020722405.1. Taxonomy (GTDB): domain Bacteria; phylum Chloroflexota; class Anaerolineae; order Anaerolineales; family DRKV01; genus DRKV01. The sequence goes on along the minus strand of DYKW01000145.1, from coordinate 2,124 downwards.
CAATTATTTGGCCTTCCAACAACTCTACATCATCTGAATCAACAATCTCATCGTCCGAAGAAGAAAGAAAAAGAAAGTATATAGCTTCTTATGGTATAACGCTGGATGGCAACTGGTCAGGAACGTATCTTGCAAACCTATGGGAAACCTTATTCACACAAATTGGTACCACAAACCTCCCAAAATGGCTACGAGGGCAAAAAATTACTCTAAAGCTAGGAGGGGAAAAGACTTGTTCAACTGGAGAGACATGCTACTCTGGCTGGACATCGTATAATTCGATTACTTTTTATGCCACAACAAATACAGCCAATCCGGTTGTCAATATGCTACATGAATTTGGACATTTGTTCGATAATCTTTGGAGTGACTATTTCACGACAAAGCTTCAAAAAGAAACTTTTACTTTGAATGGTGAATTCTTTGCGGGCTGGGATTCTACAAACAAGAGTTACAAGAGTCTTGGCGCAGGTGGTGACGTTCGAGGACTGGCATTATCTGCAAGGCGAATCCTTGGTGGAGATGCGTGGCAACAAAGAGGCGGCACAGCACATTGGGAAGATTGGGCAGATATATTTTCTAATTATATAAGTGGTAATCTAAACCAGTCGAAAGATTTAGGATGGCAGATGTATAGATTTGCAAGTGAAATGGGAAATCATGTGACAGGAGGAGGTCACTAAAATCGATGATGAAAAGATCCTATTATGTAACATGCGTTTTTCTGTTTAGCCTTCTTGCTAGCTGTAATGCTAAAATAGCACGGCCTATTGTATTAACCACTACTATGCAGGGTGTCCCCTCCGCAACAAGTATCGTGACACCTTCTAGTAGACCGACTCCAGCAGTGACGACTACAAGTACGCCGCAGGCTGTGGTCTATACACCATCTTCCTCGCCAATAGTGTTGCCCGTAGCTACCCTTTTGCCGGACGAAGCCGAGTTAGCCATCTCGAAACTTTTGAAGACAAATGGTAATTGCATAGGCAAGTGCATTGCAGGCATACAACCAGATGATATGATAGTACAGGATGCCATTGATGTGATGGGACATTGGGGCATGGTGCGAATTGTTGAAAATAGCCAAGGAAAAACCTTTGTCAACCTTGTCCCAAACTCACTGGGTGGACAAGCAGTCTTAAGTTTGTCTGTAGGAACTTGGACTAGAAGGCTAGAAACTATTGATCGTGTATCATTACAGTTGAAAGGAGTGTCTGAATTATTTATTGGCGAGGAAATATGGCAGAAAAACCAAGAAGCTTGGTATGGGTTTAATTTAAAGAGCATTCTAGAAGCCTATGGTTTGCCTTCGTTCGTAGGCTATTTTTTTGAAACAACTGTTGATATTGGTGCGCCTTTGGAAGGACGAACAATTAGATATGGGATGGATATGCAGTTTGAAAAAACTAACATGGTGGTGTTAATAAATGCCTTAGCATATTATGATGGAGAAAATTTAATGCTATGTCCATCAAAAGACCCTCATGCTTTGGGTATAGAGATAAATCCTGAGAGTTCCCTAACAGAACGAAAAGAATTTTATCCTGTCACTTGGCAAGCATTAACGGGTACTACTTTGAATTCCTTTTACCAGAGTTTCATAGGTGAACCTGATCTCAATACGTGTTTGACGACAACTTTGGAGAATATCCGGGTGTTGCAGCCGTCTTTTCGGTGAGCCACATGGAAATGACAATGTTACACATTACACGTTAACGATGATGATTTGAACTGCGTCCGACAGTGATTTTATCCTGGCGCAATCACGTTTGTGATGGCATACAATTCGCAGATAGCATAATTGTTGTCTCGCTTGGGTGTACATTTTTCCGATGCTCATGGGAATGGTTTTTTGCAAATTAAGCCGTATCTCGTGAGCATCTCTCTTGGTTCTATCAGCGAATCGATTATGAACAGCCTCGGTCGTCTTACGCTACTGTTTACATTGCTTGTCCTATTGGTTTCGGCATGTACGGCAAGTAGGAATGTCAGAAATCCGACAGCCTCCCCAGCGATAGGAGAGGTGCCGTCAATGACCGCCTTGATAACCAAGACTCCCACCCAGCCAGCTACTCCCACAATTACACCTGAAAAACCGCCGGTCTTGTCAGAAACCCAGGTGAG
>DYKW01000144.1 GCA_020722405.1 Anaerolinea thermophila | reverse complement strand
AACCACAATTTCAAAGTGCGAAAGGAAAACTCATGCTTTCGGCTGCCCAACGGTTGGCGTAAGCGGCGGGGCGGATTGGCAAGGCTACTCAACATTATTGCACGAAACTTGGCAAAGCGCCGTCGTTTGAAAGGGCGATAGCCCCGTCCGCCTTCACGCTTTGTTGGGCCGCCTTTGACTTTAGAGACTGGTTTACCAAACCATGAACGGGTAAAACGCTTGCGATCAAGAAGCGCGAAGCGGGCTGCGCTGGCGAACCTGCGCTTATGTCGGGGGACGGCCGCTGGCATTTCAGATCAACGGCCAGCGGCCCGCTTGGCGCGTTGCCGGTTTTTCAGCCCATTTAACAAGAAGCCCGAGATGCGGGCATTTTGAAGACCTGCTGAACGAAAAGACAAACCGGCCCGCATTTCGGGCCTCGCTCAATAGTCAAAATCATGGGATTGTCCAGCCTAGCACACTAAGAGAAACGCCTGGCCGATCCACTAACAGGCGGCTTTCCAGCGTTAGGGGATTGACCACCCAAATCTTATCGTTGAGCGATAAACCAAAATACTGGCTGTCCGGCGACCAGACAACCTGTCCCGTACCCGTACCAGGTTCGCGGCAAATTTCGTATGTGGCGCTTTTCTCCAAATCCACCAGGAAAAGTGAACTTGGGTCTGTAGAAGAATCGATTTGTTCTTTCTGCGAAGTCAGTACGTTGACGATAATCCAGCGGTCATTCGGAGACCAGCTTTGCTGTATAAATTTAAAATCCATAATCAAGGCATAGGGATATTTCGAGTGGAAGTCGGTCAGTTGGACTGGCTGGTCAGACTTGCCGATTTCGACTCCAAATAGTTCCTGTTTATAGATACGATCCGTATCCAAACCATCTGAAATCGAAATAATGCGCACGCCCTGTTGGTCAAAGATACGTCCATACCAGATTCGCCCTACCCGATACGAGATGTCTTTGTAGCGTCCGATTTCCTTGCCCGTTTTCGTGTCAAATACCACCAATCGCGGCCCATCAACATTGCTGTACCAGTCGTAGGCCAGGATAGCAGCGCGGCTTATTTGCGCTAATGGTTCGGTGGATGTCCCCCACTCTTTAACAACATCTTTTCGCTGCACCTGCCCTGTTTTCAGGTCAGTGGCAATCATGGTAATGGTCGGATCGTTAGGATTTTCCCACGCCTCCACGCCTACTAGTTTGTCATCCGCACTCCAGATCAATTGATCCCCAACGAGGTGATTGATTGCTGTAATTTGGTATTCATGGTTTTTTATCAAGTAGACATGTGAATTCTTGGCGTCTTCTCCAACATTGTATCCTGTAACGATGGCTGACGTTCCGTCGGGAGATAACAGATATAACCCCGAAGGTTGGATGGGAATGGTTCCAATGTTATCGCTCTTGCTACCCATCCAGTGTAATCCTGCCTTCCCGTTAGACGGGGGATAAATGTTTTCGCCATACCAAATGGAGCCTGAGAACTCTAGTGTGTCAGACGCATTATTTGCCGGGGATAGGCAGGTATCTTGAAAACGGAAATGCCCGCGTGCGTCATGGAAGGCGCTCAAGCCGTTGTTTATTTCCTGACCTGGTGCACAACCTGACAGGAAAACGAACGCAACACATAGAAGATAAAAAGTTGTTTTTGTATATCGGGTATACATTCTGTTTTCTCCAAAAATTTATTATTGACAAGCGGGTGGAATATCTTTTCCTGTCATATCTGGCGATAAAACGCCGTAATCAATACCGCACACTTTCTTTAAATCGTTGATCGAGAGAACCCAGAATTTAGTAGTCGGATCATCCGGCTGGCGTCCGAGTTTTTGAATTAGAAGGGTATTCCAATTGTCTGAAACATTGGCGTTGTGGAAAGGCAGGTCGGGATTGCCGGGGTCCAAACTGGCAGATAAGCCCGCCTGTTGTAACTGCGTCGTGTCGTTATTCAACACCGCCGTGGCTATCGCTTCCGATTGCGGATTTTCGTTAGCGAAAATCCCATTATATCCAGACTGACGCCAGGCCTGATAATAGGTTAGGAAGGTCAAGAGATTGGCCGTATTCCCATTGCAATCCGGGGTTGCGCCGCAGTAATACACGTACCGCCCAACGACCGCTTTGTATCCCTGCTGGTTACCGGCTGTCTCGCCATTCATCACTAGGGCAAGCATTTCCTGGGGTGTTAATTTCCCGTCATCCTTCATCCACCAGCCGTCCGGGTACGCTTGACCATTGGTCAGGATGTTTAACGCGCCCCAGGCCTCCTGGGAAGGCTGGTCTGTTGGCCGCTCATTCCGTAATATATCGGCCAAAATGCCCGAAAGGTGGTCTGTGTTAATTGGAATGATTAATGCCTGTCCAGCCCGGAGATTAGAGTCGGTCTTATTATTCGCCGCCATAAGATCTGCTTCAGAGATTCCAAATAAGGCCGCGAAATAAGAGAGCGTCTGACCAGGGCCAACAGTGACCGTATATGGCGTGAGCGTTGGTGTGGCGATGGGCAGCGGCGTTGGCGTGTAAGCTACCACAACCATTTGCGTCATTCCCGCCTGCAAGGTTTCCAGAGCGCAGGCAATCATGGTGGCTTGCACGTTTGGCGTGGGTGTCGGTGGTGTAACTTGAGGAGGAACGCTGCACAGAGCGAGGGAAATTGTAGCCAGCCCTATCGTGGGTACAAGCCTGGCAAGCAAACTCCAATTCGCTGTTGCCAGACTTTGCGCCCAGGAAGGGATGGGCACTGCGACCGTTTCCCATTCGGTTTCCTAAACGGTGATCTCTTTGGTGACCCACTGCCTGACCCAATCGGTCTTCTCGACCCACTCGCGGATGGTTTCGGCGACCTGGCGCGTGATGTAGTTCCAGCCGTCCTGGATGCGCTGCACCACCCAACGCACGACATTCTCAAACCAGGTGCGCAGAGTGCGCACTGCTTCGGTCACCCAGGTGATGAACGGTTTGATGACCGTCTTCCAGATGAAGCCGATGATGGCTCCCAACCAACTGAGCAACGGCACTTTTTCCAGGACGGACTGGTAAACGGTCTTGGCCACCTGCTTAAAGGTCGTGACCCATTCGGAATGGAAAACTCGGTCAACCACCTGCTTCATCACGTCGATGAAGCGCGGTATGGCTTCGGTGATCATGCGCCAAACCATGCGCGTCACTTGCACGAGTGTCTTCACTGGCCGGCTGATCCATTCGCCGACGGTGGTCTTGCGCTGCACGAGGTGCGGTACAGAGACAGTCAAAGCGGCGGGGATGGCGGAGCCGCCTGACCCGGATTGTTGCAATGCGCGCAGCAAGCTGGCTGCTCCGGCCAGCGAACCAAGCCCGGCTGCCAGCCCCAGCCAGGGAAAAGCGCTGTTTGCCTGACCGGAAGCCGATCCTGTTCCGCCCGGAACTGGTGGAATGCAGGCTTCCAGCGAGAAGCCGACTAATTCACCAGCCTGGATGTTCGGCGCACCTGTTCCACTTGCTGAGGGTGTACCAGGAGCAACAGAGCGGGTACTTGAAGGAGCAGGCCGGATTTGCGTGGCGCTTGGAAAGACGCCGCCAGGGGCAGGAGTTGGTGTCCGGCCTCCACCTGACCCGGATGGAGGCGGAGTCTGGGTTCTGGTCTTGGTGGGGGAAGGCGTGAAAGTGTTTGAAGGCGTTACGCCCGGCGGGAGCGTCTCGGTGATTGTTGCCGTTCCGGTTGGCGAAGGAGTGGGCGTTATGGTTGGGATGGGGGTGTCCGAAGGTGTCACACCTGGCAGCAGGGTCTCGCTTGGCGTCGGGGTTAATGTCTCTGTTGGCGTCATCGTCCCCGTTGGTGATTCCGTAGATGTCGGCGTGAAAGACGGAATAGGAGTAAACGTCTCGCTGGGGATGGGCGTATCCGAAGGAACAGGCGGCGTGCCATAATTGGCATCCACCGAGCGGAAATCCACGTAACCCCCGGAAGCCGAAAGCGACCAGGATGTGCAGCCGGAGGGAACGACCATCGAAAAACTGACAAAACCGGGTGGGCCGCCGCCCGGCCCGATGTATAGATTGAGCGCATCGGAAGAGGAACAGGCCGTTAAGACGGCTGTCCCGGCTGATGAACTATGTGACGCGGCCACCATTACTTCGAAATAATCCAGGTCTCCCGCAAAAGCCCCGCTGACCGAAGAACCATTGATGATGCGCGTGACCTGTTCGGTGCAGCCGG
>DYKW01000143.1 GCA_020722405.1 Anaerolinea thermophila | reverse complement strand
TCTGTGTTTAAGGGCTTATGAAAACAAACATCTACATTGACGGCTTCAACCTGTACTTCGGGTGTGTCAAGGATACGCCCTATAAATGGCTGGATGTGGCGAAGATGTGCCGCCTTCTACTGCCAAAAGACCATATTCAGCGGATCAAATACTTTACCGCGAAAGTCAAACCGCGCCCCAACGATCCATCCCAACCCATCCGCCAGGCAACCTTCTGGCGGGTGTTGCGAACCGTTCCCAATCTTGAAATTATCGAGGGCAGTTTTCTTTCGCACGAGGTGATGATGCCCCACTCCCCGCTCGGCAGCGGCTACGTCAAAGTTGTCAAAACGGAGGGAAAAGGCTCTGATGTGAATCTTGCCACCCACCTGCTTTTAGATGGCTTTCGTAATGATTATGAGCTTGCAGTGGTTGTCTCGAACGACTCGGATTTGCTTTTGCCGATTCGGGTGGTTACAGAACAATTCGGCAAACCCGTTGGATTGCTCAATCCACAGAAGGACGCGAGCGTAAAACTCGTGCCGCACGTCATGTTTGTCAAGAATATCCGCCCGAATGTCCTGAAGAACAGCCAGTTCCCGCCCATCTTGACCGATGGGAACGGGAAATTCACAAAGCCCGCCGACTGGTAAACCATGTATTACTACTTCGCCCCTTACGAACAGGATTTTCGCGAGTGGTGGCAATCGCGGGATTTTCACGATGTCAGCCCGCTTACCCGCGATTTCCTTTTACACATTACGCGCCCCGATGCGGCGCGTAAACTCTGGCGACATCAGGAAGAAGCCTTGATGCGCGTGGCGTACGCTTATGAACTTCTATAGTTATGCTTCGGGAGTCTCTTGTTTTTTCCTTCGAACTGTGGCTGATCAACGGACTTTGTCGCGCAATCACGGACGGGAACGGATGGACGGCGCGCGGGCGGTGGGGTCATCCGAACGTCCGTGCAGCAGGTAAAGCGTGCGATAACGCGGGCGGATTGGATTGGTATGGCGGCTGAGGGAGGAGCACATTCATGCTGGACCGCATCCCCAGAGTTTCGGCGAAGAAGTTAACTTCGGTGAAGATCATAGTTCACCACTCATACTCGACCACATCCAGAAACGCGCGCGCCAGAATTGCATGACCCGGCAACGTCGGGTGGATGCCATCCCCAGCCAGAGACTTGGCGTGGACAAACCGGAGCGCAGTATCGAACGCCGCCTGCGTGTCCACCAATAAGGCGTGAAGTTTCTCCGCCAACTCCCGCACGGCGTGGCCGTATTGATCCATCATGGCGCGCATGGGGTCAGATCTATTCGCTTCGATGAAGTAGGGCGTCATCAAGATCAAGCCTTTGAGTTGTGGCTTGGTTTTTTGGATGAGTCGCTCCAGCGTCGCTCGGTATTCTTCCAGCGATACATGCCATTCCGTTTGGAGGGGGGAATCGAACTGCCGCCACACGTCATTGATGCCAATCATGATCGATAGCCAGTCGGGTTTGAGATGCAACACATCCGTTTGCCAGCGCGCTTCCAAGTCGCGGACTGTGTTTCCGCTCACGCCGACATTGATGATGCGGACAGGATGCGGAGGATAAGTGGAGTTCAACAGGGCATTGAGCAGGCTCACATATCCGTTTCCCAATCCGTAACCTTCTCCTACGGGACGCTCCCTTCCGCAGTCGGTGATTGAGTCACCAATAAAGAGCAACCTGGTGTTGGGTGGAAGTAGCATGGAGGATTCCTTTGTCAGTGTGTTTGTTACGCGTTCTAAACTTTGCTGCATTCCAGCAGACCATTTTGCCCGCTCACCCGCCAACGACTCGCACCAAGCGGCTGTGCCGAAGCGCAAGTGTATCCATCCAGTGTAAGTTCGGCAGTGAAATCAGGCGAAGCGAGGCGTAAGGTCAAAGAGTCCTCCGTTTCGTGGCGTTCCATGATCTCTGTGGTGCAGTAATGGATGAGGATACCAGGACGCGGACGCCATTCGAGCGGGAGGATAAAACCGCGGCGCGCGGGAAGCGTGAGCGGATTCCCGTTAAAAAGCGTTTTCCCCGCTGAGGCCAGAGTCGTCTCGATGGGGTCATCTTGATAGTTGTTGACGAACAGGAAACTACCGTTTTCGCCCTCCGAGAGGCGCACGTCCGCCCAATTGCTCATCTCGAACAGGGGCGCGCAGCCCATGCGATTTGCCATGCGGTGCAACACAGCGAGATCATCCAGGGTGTTCGCCGCGAGCGCCGCGCCGAATAGCATGACCTGTCCGCGGCCAAGTGATTTGATAAAGCCTGTCACGCCGCCATTGCTGCGGACGCTGAAGACCTCGTCGAACTCACCCGTGTAACTCTCCACGAATGAAGCGGGGATATCCTGATAACCGAACGCTTGAATGAGTTCGCCCTGGAAGGGTTCGCCACTTTCGATGCGCGTAATCTCCAATGCGTCTTTGAACAAGGTGCAGGGCCGGTGATTGAACTCTTCCAAACACATTCGCCCAACTAAAATCAGCCTGCCGCCGGCGCGGACATACTCGATCAGTTTTTGCTGAATGGCGGCGTCGCATTGCCGTTCCATCATCACCCACAATGTCGGCGTTTGCTCCGGGTTCAGAACCGCACGACCCACTTCGAGCGCGTCGAAGGGACGATGCGTGAGCGCCAGTCCGCGGGCGATGAAATCGAAGAGGATAACTTCGCGCTGGTGGGTGATGATTTTGGTGTATGCCTCCGTGAAGGGATTATTCACTTCAGTCATAAAGTTGTCGAGCAGGAAGCCGATAGTGGTCACGGCTTTGGGACGAGCAAGGATCAGGTCTTTGCCATAAGCAGAAAGCGTGTGCGAGAGGCGCGGGTAGCGGGCATAATGCGTGCGGGTTGTGCCGTCCTTGCGAACGGGATGTCCCCAATCGTGACGCTTGACGGGGCTGAGGATCGGGTCGTTCTCGCCGTCGAAAAAGAGGTAATGATTGATGGCGCGCATTCCGCAGGAGATACACAAGCGGCTGTGCAAATCGTAGAAGGAGGCTTGCATGCCGCTGAAATCCTGGTTGCCGCCGGCCTGAAACTCAATTGAAAAAAGTGGCTGCTGCGGGTTTTGCAGGGACTTGGTCATTTCGTTGACCAGCAGGAGTTGGTGAAAATTGCCCTCGCCGATGGAGCCGGGGTAGACATCGGTGGCGCTGACCATGCCGTCCATTTCCATCACTTCCACGAGTTGCGAAAGTCCGATGGGGAAGGTTTTGCCGCCGTTCATAAAGCCGTGAATGTTGACAACGGGCGGCACCTCCATGCCACGCGCTTTTGCCATATCCCACAAGATAGAAGCGTATTCGCGCAGGTAGGTGCGGTAGAAACGGCGGTAGTCTTCGAGGAGGAAGGCTGCTTGTTCTGCTTGGGGGTGGGAAAGTTCAGTTTGGAGGAATCCAGCCGAGGGTCCGGTGGGAAAGCGCTCGGGGTGGCGTTCGCGCAGGTAAGCGGCAAAACGTTCCAATGTGTCGGGGTTGATGTCCACGATATTTCTCACCCATTGGAGCATGCCCATCTCGTTGTCCAACTGGATCATCAGGATTTTTCCGCCGCGCGTCACCTGACGCGGCGTTAATACCGCAAACACAGCCTGATACCACCCTTCGACGCATTTCAGAAAATCGGAGTGCAGGTAACTGGCGATGTTTTGGGTCGCGCCGTCCTGACTGATGAACGCCGCCTGCGGGTGCTGGCTGAAGACCCAGGGCGGGATGCCCTCGTTGATGGTCTCCGCCATGATGTAGGGCCCGGGACGGGCGATGATGTGCAAGTTCATTTCGGCGGCGAGGTCGAGGAAGCCGGCCAGGTTACGCATTGGGTGAGTGAGGCCGTCTAGGTCGGTGAGATCGGGCTGGGGTTGATGCCAAAGCCAAGGGATGTAGGAAGCGACGGCATTGAAGCCCGCTTGTTTGAGCAGGTTGAGACGATGTTCCCATTGGTCGGCAGGGGTGCGGAAGTAGTGAAATTCGCCGGCGTGGATGAATATCGGTTCGTCATCCAGTTTGAATTGATGCCTCTGTGTGTAAAATGTGTTCAAGGTGTGTCTCCTGGGGTTGAGTAAGCGCTATTCATTTTTGGTGGAGTCAAGCGTGAGACCAAAGCCCCGGCTTTGCAGGTTGAGGTTGGTATGACGCAGGAAAAATTCAATGGAGCCTTGTCGTTCGCGGTGAAGAATAGAGTTCGTAGCGCGG
>DYKW01000142.1 GCA_020722405.1 Anaerolinea thermophila | reverse complement strand
AAAGTGCAAAGTGTAGAGTGCAAAGTGTAGAGTGCAAAGTGTAGAGTGCAAAGTGCAAAGTGCTAAAATTACGCGACTACCTGACTACCCGACCGCTAAATGCTAAATGCTAAATGCTAAATGCAGACTACCCGACTACCCGGCGGCGTGGGAGCCGCCTCTGCTGAACGCTGTTTGTTGACTACCCGACTACCCGGCGGCGTGGGAGCCGCCTCTGCTGAACGCTGTTTGTTGACTACCCGACTACCCGGCGGCGTGGGAGCCGCCTCTGCTGAACGCTGTTTGCTAACTACCTAACTACCTAACTACCCCACTATGTCCCAGCCCACCCCTAACAATTCTGCGCTGTTGGTTGTCGAGATGCGTGGCATTGTCAAACGTTTTCCCGGCGTATTGGCGAATGACCACGTGAGTTTTGATTTACGCCGCGGCGAAATTCATGCCTTGCTGGGCGAAAATGGTGCGGGGAAGAGTACCTTGATGAATATCCTTTCGGGCTTATATCGTGCCGACGAAGGGGAAATCTTCATCGATGGTGAGCGCAAAGACTTCCATTCCCCGCGCGATGCTATCCGGGCCGGTATTGGGATGGTACACCAACATTTCATGCTGGTGCCTTCTCTGACGGTGACCGAAAATATCTTGCTCGGCTTGAATGAACCGCGTTTCTTGCTGCAATTGAACACTTACCATCAGAAGGTGGCTGCTTTAGCAGAGCAATTTGGCCTATCCGTTGACCCGCGCGCTCACGTGTGGCAACTCTCTGTGGGCGAGCAGCAACGGGTGGAAATCTTGAAGATGCTCTACCGCGGTGCCCAGGTACTCATCATGGACGAGCCTACCGCGGTGCTGGCGCCGCAAGAAATCGAAGGGCTGTTTGTGACCCTGCGCAGCATGACCCAACAGGGCAAATCCATCATCTTCATTAGCCACAAATTGCAAGAAATAACCGCCATTGCCGACCGGGTGACGGTCTTGAGCAAGGGACGCGTGACGGCTGCCGGGCAGCCACTTGAGGGTCTCACACGTCGCGACCTGGCGCGCTTGATGGTTGGTCGTGAGGTGGTCTTCAGTTTGCAAAAGAAACCCCAGGAACCCGGCAGCGTGGTGCTCCAGGTCGATGATCTGCACGCTGAAAACGATAAGGGTCTGCCCGCCTTGCGAGGAATCTCTCTAACGGTTAGGGCGGGGGAAATCGTTGGGCTGGCCGGGGTGGCCGGGAATGGCCAACGAGAACTGGCGCAGGTGATTGGCGGGTTGCGCCAACCCACTAAGGGCAGCGTCATCCTTATGGGGAGCGAGATCACCCATAAGCCGGTCCGTTTCGGGATCGACCTGGGGGTAAGTTATATTCCGGCGGACCGTACCCACGTTGGGAGCGCACCCAACTTGAGCGTCACCGACAACATCATCATGAAAAAATATCGCCGCGCGCCGGTGGCACGCGGTTGGAGCATGGATATGCAGGCTGCTACCCGACTGGCCAAGGAACTTAAGGAAGCCTACGACATCATCGTGCCAACGGTGGAAACGCCTGCCCGTTTGCTTTCGGGTGGGAACTTGCAGCGCGTCATCCTGGCGCGTGAGATTTCCAATAATCCCGCTTTTCTTTTGGCGGTGCAACCCACTCGTGGGCTGGATGTGGGCGCTATCGAAGGGGTACAGCGGCTTCTCCTGGCGCAACGCGAGACCGGCGCGGCGATTTTGTTGATCTCCGAAGAACTGGAAGAATTGATTTCCCTGAGCGACCGGATTTACGTCATTTATGAAGGCCGCATCATGGGCGAGGTTCGCGATGGGAGCGTGGAGAAAATCGGCCTGATGATGACCGGTACACCGTTGCACGAAATCGAAGGAGAAAAACAACATGGCTGATTTCGGTGCTTTTCGTATCAAAATAGAGTCGCGTTTGGATACACCGCCCCGCTGGTATCCGTGGCTGATCTCGCTGCTCGCGATTGTGGTGGCGCTTTTTCTAGGCGGCGTGATTATTGCGTTGGTTGGCGGTGACCCCTGGCGCTCCTACGTCCACATCGCCAAGGCTTCTTTTGGCAGTTGGGGCGTCTTTTCTGATACGATGGTCAAGGCCATCCCGCTGATTTTGGTGGGGTTGGCCTGTACGGTTGCCTTCCGCATGAAGTTGTGGAATATCGGTGCCGAGGGACAATTCTTCTTGGGTGCCTTTGGGGCCAGCGCTGTGGTGTTGAGCGGTATTTTGCCGGAGGATGCCTCTCGCTGGGTGTACATCCCGCTGATGATGGTTGCCGGTATCGTTGCCGGTGCTTTATGGGGCTTTATCCCCGGCTATCTCAAGGCGCGCTACAATGTCAACGAGGTCATTTCCACTCTCATGCTCAATTACATCGCCATTGCCTGGAACAACTTCTTCATCTTTGGGGTGTGGAGTGAAGGCGGCTTTCAGATGAGCCGAACTTTCCCAAAGAATGCCTGGCTGCCGCGCCTGGCCGATTACGCCAAAGCATTCCCGGCACTGCGCGGCCTGACGACGCACCTGGGATTGCTTTTTGGCTTGCTGGCCACCGTTTTGGTGTGGTACGTTCTGTATCGCAGCCGCTGGGGGTATGAAATTCGCTTGATTGGCGATAATCCCCAGGCTGCCAAATATGCCGGGGTGAATATCCACCGCAATACCGTTCTGGTGATGATGTTCTCCGGTGCCCTGGCCGGGCTGGCCGGGATGTCCGAAATCAGCGGGGTGGTACACCGTTTGCAGGGCGCCATCTCGCCGGGATATGGCTTTACCGGCATCATCATTGCCTGGCTGGCAAAACTGAACCCCTATGCCGTGGTTTTGGTTTCGGTGCTCTTTGGGGCGCTCATCCTGGCGGGACGCGAGATTCAGCCCTCCGGTGTTCCCAAGATGATTCAGGGCATCATCCTGGTGTGTCTGATTGCCAGCGATTTTTTCTTGCGCTATCGCATTCGCATCATTCGTACCACCCCCCAGGAGGCCTGAACAATGGATTGGATTGTCATTTTACAAGCCGGCATTGCCAGCGGCACCGTGTTGTTGTTTGCGACTTTGGGGGAAATTTTGGCCGAACGCAGCGGCGTGATGAACCTGGGTGTAGAAGGCATGATGCTTATCGGCGCAATGAGCGCCTTCAGTGTGGCCGTTTTGACGGGCAACCCCTGGCTGGGGGTACTGGTTGCCATGCTGGCCGCCGGTTTGCTCAGCCAAATTCACGCTTTTATTGCCATTACCCTGCAAGCCGATCAGGTGGTCAGCGGGTTGGCGCTTACTTTCGTAGGTACCGGCATCAGTTTGGTGCTGGGTGAAGGACTCAGCAAGGCCGGGACGGTCTCCCTGTTGCCGGCTTTCTCCATTCCCCTGCTTTCCCAGATTCCTTTTGTGGGGCCGATTTTCTTCACCAATCAGAACGTGATGGTGTACCTGGGCTACCTGCTCACCCCCCTGGCATGGTACTACCTCAACCATACTCGCCCGGGCATGCACCTGCGGGCGGTGGGTGAATATCCTGCCGCGGCCGATACCCTGGGCATCAACGTGTACCACTTGCGGTATTTGTACGTCTTCGTGGGGGGGATACTAGCCGGGTTGGGGGGGGCAACCATTAGCCTGGCGATTTCTCCCGGCTGGTTTAGCGAACTCACCACCGCCGGGCAAGGCTGGATTGCGATCGGCCTGGTGATCTTTGCGCAGTGGAACCCCCTGCGCGGTGCGGCCGGTTCGTACATCTTCGGGGCGTTGCGCCGCCTGATTCTCGATATCCAAGGGCCGAGTATGCTGCTGGGCATGCGTAACCCCTTTTACTACAACCCCTACCTCGGTTTTTTCCTGCAAATGTTGCCTTACGCCTTCACCATCGTGGTGCTGGTGTTGGGTTCTCAGGAAGCCGTGCGTAAACGCCTGGGTGCGCCGGCTGCGTTGGGGATTCCATATATCCGTGGTGAGCGAGGGATGTAAAGAGTGGTCTCTCGTGGAGCCCATTGCGGTGATTATCGTGGTCTGCCTCCTTTGTGAGGACGTTAATGCCGTGTATGTAAACTGTCGAATTTCCCAAAATTTACCCAAGGGTATTCTCGGTCACAGACGCTCAAAACAGCCTGTATTGACCTGAACGGGCATCTTTTTGAGCTTTTCCAAAAATTTTTTCAGGTTCAAACTGCTCCAATCCTATTTTGGAGTATTTTCAGTTACCGGAAACTAAAGTTGAAAGGAGGTGATGTTCACACGAAAAAGCACCCATTTTTCTCAGATTGTATTG